>NZ_ABCK01000033.1 GCF_000170755.1 Lentisphaera araneosa HTCC2155 | reverse complement strand
CACATTACAGTTTCCCCCTTTCCCACAAAAGTGCTTTAACCACTTTTGATGCGGAGCCTGCCTGTCTTTTAATTTTTAATTCCTGATTCCTCAACTACAAATCATCTAAAGGGCTGCGCGTCCCAGATTGGTTCAAACTCAGCACATGGGTATAAATCTGCGTCGTACTTATATCCTCATGCCCCAACAACTCCTGAATCGTCCTCAAGTCAGTCCCACGCTCCAACAAATGCGTCGCAAAACTATGCCTCCGCCGCATTCCCCGACTTATGCATACTACACATAACCCCCGCATTTCCGGTTTATTCATACTCAATAATGCAATAAAATACAACTACTTTTAAGCCCTTTTTTGGCTCTTCATAATACAACCCCCGACTTATGCATACTACACATAACTCCCGTATTCTCGGGTTATGCGTACTGGCTACCACAGATTACTACTTAGCAAAGACTCACTTATTGACTTTAAACATCGTGAATGCATTACAAAACTCACAACATCACTGCTATCTTAAAACCATGAAAAACTTAACCATCCCCGACAAACTCATCGTACGCACAAAACCATGTTAGATCAGAATAAATTTAAAATATATTTTATCTTATTACGTCATCTACTTAGCAACTCACTTTATTCTTGGAATCACAAAATTAAGCTGAGTAAATGCGAACTCAGCAATTCACCAGAAGTAAACGCAAACTGTGCATCGAATACGATTCCAAGTATATGCGGAATCAGCAAATAAAAAGAAATAAAAATCTAATTATCAACAGTAAAAAAGAAAAGATCTAACAAATCACTGGAGTAGATACTTTCGTTTGGAGTCAAATTTTAAATAGAAAGTACTACTCAGTTCAGACGTTAGATTAGGAACATAAATGGACATACAAATCAAATTTTTTACCTTAGTAGCATACATAGATATTGTACCAATCATCTTACTCTTTTTGATCAGTAAACTCCTTTTACAGAAGTTCAATAATTCAAAAATAAACGTAGCTAAAAACTTACTGATTGTATCGATTGTAACATCAATCATCAGAAAAACATGTGATTTTTTACCAGTTTTCACAGACTCCAATGAAAAATATACAGAACTATTAATGAGTAGTATTTATACAACATTCTGTTTTATAGATTTAACTATTTATCTAGTTGCAATCATTCTTCTCTACAGAGGAGTAAAATCAGAAATTAAAAACGAAAAATCTAACAAGAAACTGGAGTAGATACTTTCGTTATGAGTCACAATTTAAATAGAAAGTACAACTCAGTTTAGACGTTGTACTAAAAAACAATTAAAAAAACATACTAAGAATTGTAAGCTAAGCTCACATGTATTATTTACCTAAATAAGGTAGGTAAAAGGTATGAAACAAAGGACAGAGCATAGTGTAGGAGAGGTTTTTCGACGATTTGGTCAAGCTTACGAAGCCACACACGGATTGCAAAAAGAGCAACGAAAAACATTACAAGATATAGCTATGTGCCGAACTGCCTACCTTGGAGGACATAAGGAAATATGCTGTAAATGCGGAAATGAACGGCCAGTCTATAATTCATGCGGAAACACCAACTGTCCAATGTGTCAGGGTATACGCCGAAGAAGATGGTTAAAAGACCGATTAGATGAATTATTACCCGTATCTTATTTCCATAGTATTTTCACCCTGCCTCATGATCTGAACCCGATAGCAAGATTTAACCAAAGAGAGATTTATAACTTACTCTTCAGAACTGCCGCAGACACACTGCTTTATCTGAGTCAAAAATATCATGATGCGACTCCCGCAATTATCGCCACACTTCATACTTGGGGTCAAGATTTATGTCTCCACCCTCATGTACATATTCTGGTCACAAGTGGGGGAATGAAAAAAGATGGGACATGGAAAGCTGGAAGAAACGACTACTTATTTGACGTTTTTGAAGCCTCAGAAGAATTCAAAAAAAGGTTTCTCCGAAAACTCAAAAATCTCAACAAACATAAGAAGTTAGTGAATGCGCAAGGCTTCCCTGAAATATATAAAATCATCGAAGAGAAACCCTGGGTCGTGAATATTCAAAAACCCTTTTCAGGTGCTGAAGTTGTTGTCGAATACTTGAGTCGTTATGTTTATCGAAGTGCCATCGCTAATGGTAGAATTACAGCAGTTGAAAATTCATTCATAAGTTTTGATATCAAAGATTATAAAGATTTGGACGAGAAAGGAATTCCTCGACATAAAGATATCAGAATGAAACCTCAGGAATTCATCAGAAGATTTATGCAGCATGTACTACCCAAAGGATTTCGAAGATCAAGGTTTTATGGCCTTTTTGCAGGAGCTCAACGAACCACAAGTAAGGAATACTGTAAGATACTCTTTGCTGAACTACTCAAAGAATTCACCGGTAGCGAACGATTCAAAGAAGATGCTTGGCAACCCAAAGTCTGTGATTGCTGTGGCTACAGTGATTTTAAACGCGGCCAGGATATCCAGAATGAGAGACCTCCTCCAATACTCTTTCACTATCAGGGGAGAAGGTTACATGCATAAGAAACGAATCAGAGAGTCAACAATCCCTGACAAGAAGTACTTGATGCCGAAGTCGATAAAAAGAGCTCTTTATAAGGTAATGAAGCCTCTAATAGATGAAAATTTAGAGCCACATAGTTTCGAAGCCCGCCTAGACAGTAAAAAGCACCTGATCACAGCATCAACTACACCCATATTAACTTGTTCAACAAAACAAAAACAGTTAGTTTAGCACCATAGGGAAAGGAAATATGGGATCATCAATAATTGAAATAAAGTACAACAAATCGTTGGAACTGAGGTTCTCGCTTAGGCTCGAACACAGCTCAACTCGAACGTTAGGTGATCAATAATAAATGAATGAAATTAAAATATTAAGAAAGAAGAAATTAAGAATAGGATATTTATTTTTTTCTATAATTGCTCTACTTTTTTTATTCATACCTTTGAAAATTCTGTCTGAAGAAAACATTGAAGAGTTTCATCTAGGTTTGTTAACTTTTTTGTTTATATGGTCACTCATTCCCTTAGGTATTTCTTATTTTAGCTTATCATATGCAGTTCTACCTTTCAGGATAATTGAAAAAGAAAATAATCTTTATAAACAATCATATTTTCATCATTTGATAAAACCTCAACTAATTGGTAAACCCAATCTAGTTTATATCATAAATCTCAATCATTATCGTAAAAACCATATCAATATTTATCCCACATTAATAATTTCTAACACAGAAAATAAGAGATATATAATTGGATCTAAAGAAAGTTTTTTAAACCTTGAAGAAACAATGGAATCGATAACTAAAAGGTTTAATTCTAAAACTAAAATAATAAAAACAATTATTGGGTAGAAACACACCTAACAAATCACTGGAGTAGATACTTTCGTTTGGAGTCAAAATTTAAATAGAAAGTACTACTCAGTTCAGACGTTAGATTGTAATAAAATTAAAAATATATTTTGTCTAAATACGTCATCTACAACGCAAGTATCACTAAGCTCAGAGTCATGTTTTTAAACACAATCTATAACACACAGTCTTAATCTGTGTAAATGCGAAGTCAGCAATTTACCAGAAATAAACGCAAACAGTGCATCAAATATGATTCCGAGTAAATGCGGAATCAGCAATTAATCGAATCAGAATTTGAATCAAAATAAATCTAATTATCAGCAATTAAAAAAAAACACAAAATCTAACAAATCACTGGAGTAGATACTTTCGTTTGGAGTCAAAATTCAAATAGAAAGTACTACTCAGTTCAGACGTTAGATTGTAATAAAATTAAAAATATATTTTGTCTAAATACGTCATCTACAACGCAAGTATCACTAAGCTCAGAGTCATGTTTTTAAACACAATCTATAACACACAGTCTTAATCTGTGTAAATGCGAAGTCAGCAATTTACCAGAAATAAACGCAAACAGTGCATCAAATATGATTCCGAGTAAATGCGGAATCAGCAATTAATCGAATCAGAATTTGAATCAAAATAAATCTAATTATCAGCAATTAAAAAAAAACACAAAATCTAACAAATCACTGGAGTAGATACTTTCGTTTGGAGTCAAAATTCAAATAGAAAGTACTACTCAGTTCAGACGTTATATGGATACAAATGAATAAATATTTAAAAGTAATTTCACTCCTTGGAACACTTTGGATAATTGGGTACAATTTTTTATCTTGTATTGCAATAACTAGAAGGTTTGATCATATCCATTCAGAAACAACTACTTTAGAAGTAATGCATAGTATAGCGAAAAAAAGTTCATATGGAATCTTTGAAATAGCCCTATCCAATTCGGTCTATGCATTAATCATTTTATTCATAATCTTAGTAACAAAATCAAATAAGAAATCGAAAGACATATAACAAGAAACTGGAGTTGATACTTTCGTTGTGAGTCACAATTTAGATAGAAAGTACAAACTCAGTTTAGACGTTCTGTGGTAATAAAAAATGAAATTCAAAGCAATAGACATAACATTCAGTGAAGATATCACCGATGATATCGTTCAATTATACATATCATCACAATATGAAGTACAAGGTGATCTTGAGTATAACTATCCATATATAAACCTTAGTAGGAACTACGAATTCCCAAACTCACCAGCTACTATTCAATGGTATGACTCAAATGACAAAGAACATCACGGAAGTAACTCTATTACAGAAATAATAATTTCTAGAGACTGTATTCTTATAAAATTGAATGACGGAGAAATCATTGAAATCTATATTGACACTTCTTATGAGATATATCTAAAACTCCAAACTTATATTCAAACTATCATTAACGGACATGGAAAATTAATTATAAAATAAACACAGAACCAAGGGTCGCAGTGAATACTCTCGTTCCTCGAGTATCACTAAACCCAGACGTTATACTAAAAAATGAAATACAAAAACATACATTCTGCAATCCATAATTTTGGTGATAGTTTTTTCAGTTTAATGAATTATGTAGATAATAACTATGTAATTGATGATTTAGAAAATATACATAGAAATGGTTATGATATAGAAATTGACTGGATAAACATATCGTTCACTCCCAAAGAAATGGTCACTAAAAGAATATTAGAATCTATTTCATATAGAGCTTCATATCTAAAGGATCATTTTAAAAGTCAAAACGTGGATATTGGTGCAATAAAATCCCTATATTTCAAGTGGCCTGCTAAAGGTAGAAAATATATGGAAGCAACGGATGATAATTCGAAAAAATATAAAATATATGTACAAGAATCAAAATAAATACAAAGTATAACCATTAGATCCACCTGATACTCTCGTACCTCGAGCACAGGTGATCTAGGACGTTATGAGAAAATAAAATGAAACAGACGATAGAAACTAAACACGGTACATTTAAGTACTCAAAAAGCTACAAATGGTTTGAAACCAAAAGACCAAATGAAGATATAAGTGTATCTGAGACATTTATTAAAGAATATTCATTTGAACAATCTACAGAAATCATTGATTATATTCTTCAAAATAAAGATGTCATTTATGCAAAAGTCGCTGATGAAATGCTCGATATTTATAATGATGATTGGAGAAGTGTTGATGTATTTATTAATGGAATACCCGAGTATGAATGGACAGGTGATCAGACAAGTCTTGATGCAGAAATAACTACAAAAGACTCACCTATTTTATCAAAAAGTGAATTCATTGAAAGGTTAAGTATTTTTGATATTGCTTTTGATCATGATGAAGATGATGACTTTTCAGAACCAGTAAATATCTATATCAAAGCAAAAGGTGATTTATTTACAGATCACAGTTTGATAGCGCATATGGATATAAATAAAACAATAAAATATGTAGGACTATAATTCAACTCATAACCAACGGATCGAACTGATGGTTTCGCTACGCGAAACTCATCACTCCGATCCGTACTAAGATCACAGCTCATCCTCAGCGTTAGATCAGAATAAATTTTAAATATATTTTATCTTATTACGTCATCTACTTAGCGACTCACTTTATTCTTGGAATCACAGAATTAAGCTGAGTAAATGCGAAGTCAGCAATTCACCAAAAGTGAACGCAAATTGTGCATCAAATACGATTCCAAGTATATGCGGAATCAGCAAATGAAAAAAAATAAAAGTCTAATTATCAACAATAAAAGAGAAAAGATCTAACAAATCACTGGAGTAGATACTTTCGTTTGGAGTCAAATTTTAAATAGAAAGTACTACTCAGTTCAGACGTTAGTCATCAATAAAACGAGATAAAATCAAATGAAAGAAATAAATTTTATTACAACTGAAAATGGTGATGACATTATTATTTCACTATGTTCACAAGGTACAAACCCTTTAGATGTTTCATCGTTTATAATGATGAGAACTCCAAAATTTGAACCGTTATTAGAACCTCACGAAAGAGGAATATGTCTTTCATGGGAAGATGAAGATGATATTGTTGTTATTGCAGACAGAATTAGTATTAATCGAAATGAAATTCATATAAAAACACGAAATAAAACCGAGAACCATAAATTCAATATAAAACAAATTTCAGACGAAGATTATAAATCACTATTAAAGCAATTAGAAATAATAAACTTTGATAAATCCGCAATAATAATAAAAGACTAACAAATCACTGGAGTAGATACTTTCGTTTGGAGTCAAAATTTAAATAGAAAGTACTACTCAGTTCAGACGTTCTGTTGAAATATGATACGAATTATAGACATTTTTAAAGGAATACTTTTCTCTTCTCTAAGCTTACTATGCCAGTCAATTGGAATTCCTTTATTAATTGGCTTTTTAAGTATTCCTCTTAAATTCATAGAAATTGAATTACAGGGTAACCATTTGGTTATAATTAGTTTTATAACCTTTCTAGCAATAAATTCTATAAGTATTTATTACTACTTTAAAACTGGCTACAAGCCAAAAATAAAAGTAGAAGGTTTAAGAAGGAGTATGACTCCATTATACACCATTTTAAATCCACATGAGTTCATACTATTTATCCTTTTTTTAATACCAAGAAGTATCGAACTAATAATTTTTGGACAAAGAATCAAAAGAAAAAACAGAACCAACGGATCGAACTGATGACTTTGCTACGCAAAGTTCATCATCTCGATCCTCAATCTTACACAGCTCATCCTCAGCGTTATACATTAATAAAATGAACTCACATATATACCAACATAAAATATCCACTTACGATATTGGTCGTAAAGATCTAAAGAAAACTATTACAATATTGGTTCTCATATTAGGCCTTTTTAATTTCTCATTTTGGGAAACTAAAAATACTCACCCAGGATTTTTCTACCCATTTAATTTAGTATCAATGGTTTTTGCTATTTATAATATTTATAAAAATGTGATCCCTAAGATGAAAGGTGATGCAGAGTTTTCATTCACCATTTATCCTGATAAAATATCATGTGTAAGTCCATCTAGATCTACTAAAGAGTCATTTATAATTCCATTATTGGACATCAAATATATTCTTGACATATACATCCCTCCCACAGGCGGCCAAATTAACGATAATAATTTCTATTATATAGTAACCGATAATAAAAAGTTTGAAATAACCCAAAAATATGACAACCCTGCTTATGAAATATGTAAGAAAATAAACAATATCAACCCCAATATTGAGATAAAAAAACAAGTATAACAAACGGATCGATCTGATACTTTCGTTGTGAGTCACAATTTAGATAGAAAGTACAAATCATCCTGGACGTTAGATTAATAAAGGAGAAAAATGAAACAACATTTTATACTTATATTCTTTGTTTTTTCATCAGCAATTGCTAATGAAAAACCCCATGTGAAAGTTGAAGTACTCGATATACTCAAGTCAAATGTTTTAAGTGAACTTACAAAAAAGCACCCTCAACTCAAATCAATGTATACAACATTTCACGAAACAGATTTAGATTTAATCTGTTATCTTGAAGAGAAGAATGGGGCTATATACTCTCCTCTAACAAAAGTCTCTTTACATAGTGGATTTGTTATTAACAAATCCGTAGATAGCAATCACTTTTATATTGAACTTACAGCTGCTCCAGGCAAAAGAAAAGAATATAAAAATAAATTTGGTGACACGTGTATTTTAACAGTTAAATATAAAAGAAAAAATAAAAAAGGTATTCTCATAATTCCTGTATGGGTAGATATAAACCGATCTAACCTTAAAGAGCTATCAATAAACTCATGGCACATAATTGAAGATGAATTATGGCATGTTGAAAAAGAAATAGAAAAAATCTAACCATGAGCTGCAGAGGAATTTCTTCGCTTCGCTCGAAATCCCTAATCTCGGTCGTTATGTAGGAAAATAAAAAATGTCATTAGATAATCATTACTTAGGCGACAGTTCATTCGAGGCATATTCAAAATGTTTCACTAAAGAATGGGATAATTACAACCATAAAGAAGATCTGTTAAAACTGGTTAATAATAACATTGATATTGCCAGACCAATAGCTTACCATTTCAGAGATTCATATAAAAAATGGATGGAAAGTCAAGCTCCTGTTTTAGATATGCAAACACCTCTTGAATGCATGAAAACTGAAAATGGCATCAAAAAATTAAAAACAAGTCTACAACGATTCCCCGGATAAATAAAAAACAATACATAACCATGAGCTGCAGAGGAATTTCTTCGCTTCGCTCGAAATCCCTAATCTCGGTCGTTAGAGTAGAATTAATAAAAAGAGAATTGATGGGAATTCGCATCATAAAAAGCACCCCACTCTATTCTTGGAATCACAGAATTAAGCTGAGTATATGCGAAGTCAGCAATGCAGCAGAAGTAAACGCAAACTTTGCATCAAATACGATTCCAAGTATATGCGAAATCAGCAAATAATTGAATCAAATTTTAGATAAAAATAGTCTTATTAT
The DNA here is from genome assembly GCF_000170755.1 of Lentisphaera araneosa HTCC2155. Classification (NCBI taxonomy): domain Bacteria; kingdom Pseudomonadati; phylum Lentisphaerota; class Lentisphaeria; order Lentisphaerales; family Lentisphaeraceae; genus Lentisphaera; species Lentisphaera araneosa. Next base: position 44,639 of record NZ_ABCK01000033.1, on the reverse strand, counting down.
CAACAATAAAATGAAGAACTCTAACCATTAGATGCACCTGATACTCTCGTACCTCGAGCACAGGTGATCTAGGACGTTAGTTTGTAATAAAATTAAAAACAAATTGTAGAAATGAGAGTCCAAATAAATCGCAGATGCACGAAGTTAGAATTATCTGAATTAAGAGAATTTTAGAACAAAATCAGATCTGAATTATTTATCTCAAATGATAGAATTTTATAAATATAGAAATCAGAAATAAAAGACTAAAACTAACAAACGGATCGATCTGATACTTTCGTTGTGAGTCCCAATTTAGATAGAAAGTACAAATCATCCTGGACGTTAGATCAGAATAAATTTAAAATATATTTTATCTTATTACGTCATCTACTTAGCAACTCACTTTATTCTTGGAATCACAGAATTAAGCTGAGTAAATGCGAAGTCAGCAATTCACCAAAAGTGAACGCAAATTGTGCATCAAATACGATTCCAAGTATATGCGGAATCAGCAATAAAAAAGAAAAATTAGTCTTATTATCAACAGTAAAAAAGAAAAGATCTAACAAGAAACTGGAGTTGATACTTTCGTTGTGAGTCACAATTTAGATAGAAAGTACGAACTCAGTTTAGACGTTAGGTAATCAATATAAAACACTCATATGAATAAAATATTAATACTACTTTTAACTATTTCTGCATCATTGCATGCTAATGATGAGTTCATAGATTTTCAAAATTTGAAATATAATCTAATGATTCCATATGCATCACTAAAACTTAATCATTTTGAAATTGTTTATCGCAAAGGTAACGGTACTGGCGAAGTGATTTATCGAACAAAAAATATAAATGAATTAGTAGCTTATATAAAAAAACATAAAAAAATAAATCACCTCCATATTGGTAAACTTGAATCTATAAATCAAGACTATTTTTCTAGACGCTGTGAAACAATTAAGAATGAACTTAAAGGAATCGCAAGAATCACGTATTATACAGAAAACAAAGAAACACCACCTCCACCACCTCCTCCTCCTCCAAAGCAATAAATAACAATACCTAACAAGAAACTGGAGTTGATACTTTCGTTGTGAGTCACAATTTAGATAGAAAGTACGAACTCAGTTTAGACGTTATACAATAAAAAAAATGAATAAACTACCCGCATATATTCCCATCATAATGGCAGATCATATAAGATTAAAAGGTGATCTGTCGATGTTAAAGGGAAATGGAATAAACATAGTATCCATATTTGATGACTGTATGGGAATTAAGTATTCAGAATTAGATTGTCATGATTATCAAAACACAGAACTTCTAGAACTAGTTTTAGAACTCAATAATAAAGGTGTTTTCTTTTCAGAAGATTATAAGCAAACTTGTTCTCCTGCAGAGTTCATGAAAGAGCTACAAGAAAAAGAAATTTTAAAAGGATCATTTACCAGTATTTGTTGGATGAATGGCGAATGGAAACTAAAGAAACACCATACTTACCTAAAGTATAAAAATTTAAAAAAGACTGGAACTGACATTCATAAAATGAGTGCAATAGCTACAGAAGATGGTTTAGATCTAGTAGAAAGGTTTGATATGTTTAAAATTGTTTTTGAATTGAATGCCAATGAAGTTAAATCTGAGCTTAATAAAAATTAAAACCAAGTATAACCAACGGATCGAACTGATACCTAAGCTTGGCACTCAAAATGCGGAGCATTTTTCACGCCAATCTGGTACAGCTCATCCTCGACGTTAGTGCATAATAAAATATGAAATTCACAGCAGATAAAACCCTCTTCCTCAAAGCTAATATAAAGTCAGCGCTTTTTGGTTCTTTTAGCTATATATTCTATTTCTATTTCATAACAGTTAATAACCCATCCATTGACAATATTGATATAGCATTTATGTGTTTCATCTTATCGGGACCAATATTTCTTATACTAGATTTAAACAGAAAACATAAATCTGTTATTTTACCCACAGTTTTGATTAATGATGATTTTATTTCCAAAGGTAAATTTCATACGATAAACATTAATGATATCAACATATTTGATTCTACTATCAATGATAGAGTCCCGTTGTTTCTGTAAATTGGTGTTGACCAATTTTAGTTAAACAGATAGATAAACTCTTTTTGTAGCTATCCAGGTTTCATCTAATTCCATAAGAATAGCGGATGCTAATCTAAGAAGTGAAGCTTCATTTGGGAATATAGATACGGTTCTAGTTCGCCTGAGAATTTCTCGATTCTGTCTTTCAACCATATTGGTCGTTCTCAGTTTTGTCCAACAAGAACGCTCGAGATCGAATACAGAAAAGCCTTCAGGAAGTGCAGATTCCATCCATTCAGATAAATGTGAAGCCTTTTCTTCATACTTTAAGCAAGTAAGCTTTAAAAGCCTTTCAGCCTCAAGCTTTGAAGGTGCATTAAAGATATCTCTAATATCTTGAGCTACTTCTGAGCGCATAGCTTTCTTAGGGACATAAGCACCAGCATTTTGCTGTAAGTGAAATTGACATCTCTGCCATGGGATAGAACCAAATACAGTCTTTAACGCTGCTTTTAGGCCCGAATGACTATCACTGGTAATCATCTTGAGGCCATGGAGTCCTCGAGCATTCAATGACAGAAAAAAGTTCCTCCAATGAACTTCCGCTTCACTTAAAGAAACACTTGTTCCGAGGACTGAACGTTTTCCTGATTCATCTATTCCATAGGCAATAAGTAAAGCACATCTCGAACAGTCTTATCTACTCTAACCTTCTCGTATCTCGCATCCACCAAAAGATAAGAATATTTACCTAAAGGACGGTTGCGCCACTTTTCTAAACTCTCATCTAGCTCAGTTACCACACGGGATACCTGTGATTTACTTACAGATAGACCACACATTTTCTCTAAAAGTTTAGTCACCTTTCTAGTCGATGTCCCCTGAATATAACTCTCTGCCATAGCTGTCATTAAAGCTCGTTCACTTCGCAAGCCTTTCTCCAAAGAACTTGGATAAAAATCAATTTCACCTCTGACTTGAGGGATATTAAGCTTCATTGCTCCAAGTCGAGTGTTTACAGTTTTATTTTTATAGCCATTAGCATAACCCAAGCGACTTTCATTACGTTCATATGGATCAGCTTCAAGAGAATTACTTCTCTCCACTTTCATCGCTTCATTTAATAAAACTCTCATCGCTTCAAGCATTCCGCTTTCGCCGTTTTCTGTAACTTGTTGGATCATTTCTAATAAGACGCTACTGTTTTCTTGTGTAGAGTGGTGCATAATAATTCCTTGTGGGTTGTTTTGGTACAACACCACTCTGCATCTTCTTTACCCCGAGTTACAAACAACTTCCTCAATTTCGCTCCGACGAGAAAGTTCCCATTCTCGCGAAGTCTCGGAAGCTATTCATAACTCTTAAAGTAGAGCAATAGCAGAATTTACAGAAAATTTGGGACACTACCCTATCAATCATAAATCAATTGTTCTAATTCATAAACAAGATACTTGGAAAAACAAAGTGTGTATCGATCCCAAAATTTATAAAGAAAACATATCTGAACTAATAAAAAAACGAATAGAAGATAAGCACTAACCAAGGATCGGAGTTGAGATTCTCGTTCCTCGAATCCAACTCAATCCAGACGTTCTACATGAATAAAAAATTGAACAGAAATAAGATCATATTAATCAGTGTTCTGATTATTACATTATGGACATTTAGACCCTATTCTAAACCGAATATGGAAAAAGTTCATCCCAGTTTATCTTCATTAGAAACTCCATATAAAGACATACAATTTTCATATTGGCAAGATGGAGGAAGTGTTGGTATTTCAATTACAGACTCGAAAGACAAAACTGCACATGCTTGCATTCCAAGACCTATGGGAGAAGAAGATGAATATAAAGACAAAATATATTTGGGAAGTTCTCATTATTCTGATGATAATTCATATGAACTAGAAGGTTATTCAGATACAAAAATATTTTTAACCAACTTATTAAGAAATGCAACAAAACAAAATAGATTCATAGATATAGAATGTGTTAAATCATCTAGAAGATTAAGAGATTGGTTTACTCTTCTGTGGAGAAGATTTACCAAAGATGATTCATATCAATATAATGAAAATTTTTAACAGAAATAAAGTGTAGAACCATTAGATGCACCTGATACTCTCGTACCTCGAGCACAGGTGATCTAGGACGTTAGGTAAAAATAAAAAATGACAATACCTCAAGCCACTAGAGAATTTGAAACTGAAATAGAACCTTTTGAAGTTTTAAAAGAAAAGATCATATCTTTGGGATTAACAATCAAAGTTACAGCAATAACTACTAAAGAAACCTTAGAGAACCAAGAAAAATCACAGTCTTATGATGGTACTATTTCATATAAAAACATTCAAATGCATTTTCAGCATTTAGAAAATGCATTCTATCATGAGGGAGTAAAAACGTCTGTATTCGTTGTCCATGATTATAACAGTAATGATCTATATGTAGATAACGAAATTACTGAACAACTTTCTAAAATAATGACAATTGCTCCAATCGTAGATTTAGAGAATTATACAATATCGTTAAAAGATAAATTATTTTTTATCATATCTGGAATTTTAATATTCTTAATTATTGGTTTTAGTTTATATGGATTATATAAATTTTTTGAATAGAAATTACCTAACCAAGGATCGGAGTTGAGATTCTCGTACCTCGAATCCAACTCAATCCAGACGTTAGTATATAATAAATTTAGATGATAGAAACGAGAATCCCAGAATCGCGGATGCACGAATTTAGAATTATCTGAACCTATGATTTTAGAGCTAAATTGAATCAGAAATAATGATCTGATAATGATCAGAATTTTGAAATAAAAAACAAGAAATAGAAAAAATACTAACAAGAAACTGGAGTTGATACTTTCGTTGTGAGTCACAATTTAGATAGAAAGTACGAACTCAGTTTAGACGTTAGGATATAAAAGAAAAATGACAACTATACAAATTTTCCAATCAGCATTTGGTGCTCTTGGTATCCTAGCATATGTAATATGGGGGAGAAAATTCATCATTCTGAAGCAGGCCAAAAGATTCAACGAAATGTATAAAATAACATCACTGACTATTAAAAAATCTGGTCTAATTGAACAAAATATGCATTTTGATTATATCGCCTTTGATGACAATTATTGTTACACAAACTTTCCAGTTTTTCCATTCTTTATCTATAAATTAGAAATTATAGAAAGAGATGATAAAAATTTAACCCTCACATATAAAGGCGGGACATATAAATTACGGATAATGAGTAAAGAAAATATCCTAACCAACGGATCGAACTGATGACTTTGCTACGCAAAGTTCATCATCTCGATCCTCAATCTTACACAGCTCATCCTCAGCGTTAGTATAGAATAAATTTTAATGGTAGAAACGATTATCCAATAAATCGCGGATGCATGAATTTAGAATTATCTGAACCAAGAATTTGTTAGAACAAATTGAATCTGAAGTTTTAAATAAAAAACAAGAAATAGAAAAAAAATACTAACCAGAAACTGGAGTTGATACTTTCGTTGTGAATCAAATTTTAGATAGAAAGTACGAACTCAGTTTAGACGTTATAGTATTAAAATGGAATGAAAAATGGCCACAATCGTACGAAGTAAACAAACTGATAAAACGTATATCCTTTTAGGGACTGGTTTTGGTTCTTATCAATCAGCAAAACCTCATTGGTTCTTTGGTAATTCAATTCCAGAAACAGATGAAGGTCAAAACACAATGATTTGTGTCTGTGATAATGATGGAAATATTGGGTGGTTAGACTCAGCAGAAGCAATTGTTATCAGTGTTGATGGACAAAAACTAAATGAGATAAACCCTAAACTATAACCATTAGATCCACCTGATACTCTCGTACCTCGAGTACAGGTGATCTAGGTCGTTAGTATATAATAAAATTAGATGATAGAAACGAGAATCCCAGAATCGCGGATGCACGAATTTAGAATTATCTGAACCTATAATTTTAAAGCTAAATTGAATCAGAAATAATGATCTGATAATGATCAGAATTTTTAAATAAAAAACAAGAAAAAGACAAAATACTAACAAGAAACTGGAGTTGATACTTTCGTTATGAATCAAATTTTAGATAGAAAGTACAACTCAGTTTAGACGTTAGTATATAATAAATTTAGATGATAGAAACGAGAATCCCAGAATCGCGGATGCACGAATTTAGAATTATCTGAACCTATAATTTTAGAGCTAAATTGAATCAGAAATGCTGATCTGATAATGATCAGAATTTTTAAATAAAAAACAAGAAAAAGAAAAAATACTAACAAACGGATCGATCTGATACTTTCGTTGTGAGTCACAATTTAGATAGAAAGTACAAATCATCCTGGACGTTCTGTCGAATATAAAAATGAATAAAAAACTCATTCAATTAATCTACCTAATCTCAATACTTTTTTTGGTGCCGTATTTAATTAAGGGTTTTTCAAAACCAATGTTTGATCATTCCAATTTAATTATGGAAGTCCTGCTAACAGGAGGATTTGTTGGGATAGCAGTCATTATATTATCATTCATAAATTGGATTATATATTTCATCCTTAAAAAAGAATTACTCATTCATATTCATTCAATATTTATTTTGTTATATGGTTATCTACAAACACTTCATATATGGTCACGACCTCCACCAGATAAAATTGATTTCAGAACATATGAAACATGGACTACAACAACAAGAGTAAGTGCAGTTCTAATTATAAATCTAATTTTATTCATCATTATGAAATCAAAAAAGAAACAGACAGAACCAACGGATCGAACTGATGACTTTGCTACGCAAAGTTCATCATCTCGATCCACATAATTACACAGCTCATCCTCAGCGTTAGACAAAATATAATTATGAATCATACCAAAATCTTAAAATCACTTGTTGTTTTAGAGTTTATTCTTATAATCCTAGGTCTAATCGTGGGATTCTATTTGGAAAATTCATTACCAAAAGAACTTAAGAATTGGCTAGACTCGCAAACCGCATTACCAATGACGACAAAAGATGAATTTTCACTCTATTGGGGTCTTTCATTCATCATTACTTATTTAATCAGTATGATTGGACTATATTTACTTAAACCATGGAGCAAACGCTTATATATAATTTCGACTGTAGGTTTATTTTGCATATACCCGATTTTAGGCCCAACAGTTGAACATGCTGCATCTACTTTAATTAACGAAATGGCATCAATTTGTTCTGGTTGTATTTTTGCTTTAATATTATTTACTCCTGTTCTATCTAAAATGAAAAAGTCTAACCAAGGATCGGAGTGAATACTCTCGTTCCTCGAGTATCACTCAATCCAGACGTTATGTAATAAAATGAAATTAGTAATACCATCAATATTAATATGCTTAATAGCAGCTTATTTTTTAGTTTTGTACCCAAAGAAAAAAGAATTCACAAAATATAAACATGAAGTAAATAAGATTCATTTTACAGTTCAAAGCATTGACCTTGAAGGCTTTGAAAACCTAACCAAAGACACAGATGAAGTATCTAGTCGAGAACAAGAATCTTTAGTTCAAATTTTGAACTTACTAAAAAGAGATATAAACCTACAAAATATCATATCATTATACACAGAGAACATTCCCGAATTTTCATATTTCGATTTCGATAAAAACTCTAATCAATCTTTAGTTATTTCTTTGAAAAAGATTATGGATCAAATGTCAATAAATAATACCATATATAAAATGGAAAAAGACAATTTAATTTGTTTTAAATTACAAAAAGATGTGATCTTAATTTATAAAATAGATGATCATACAATCATAGAAAAACAGTATTATAAGAAATCATACATAACAAACGGATCGAAGGAAGATCTTCGCTAAGGCTCGATCTCCCTCATCCTCAGCGTTAGATCAAAATAAAATAAGGAGGAAAGAAATATGAGTATATGGAATTACATATTAGACAATGAGTTTTCACAAAGAATTGATATTGAGCACATTCGAAATAACATGGCATATAGCTATGAGCTAGAAAAAATAGACATCAGAAGTCGTAAAGGTGTTAAACATGATAGAAAACAAGATGCTCAATTAGAAGTCATAGAAGAGAAATTAAATGATCTTATTATCTTTCAAAAAGCGTTCATGAAATATATGGATGAAGATAAGTCATTTAATAAAGAAAAGTTTATAAACATCTTATCGGATTTAACGGAAACTGAATAAGATCTAACCAAGGATCGGAGTGAATACTCTCGTTCCTCGAGTATCACTCAATCCAGACGTTCGATTGGAAATAAAAAATGAAAACAAAACACGTATATTTCACAATATTCACACATACACTTATTATCATGACAATAGTGTTCAGTAGTTGCAAAGAACAACAAACTGTAAAAACGCCTGAGAAACAAAAGGAAGCGGTCGACAACCTTAAAGAAGTTGGCGTAAGTATGAAAATGTATTTTAATGACCAGACAACAAGTGACGTACTTTTACCAAAGGAAGCAACTGACATTTCAAAACTAGACCGGAAAAATCTAGATATGTATTTAAATCAAAAAGTTTCTTTTTCAGGAACAATAGAAAGATGGAAGTTGGGAAATGCCATTTCAAATTCTACTTCAACTATTTGGATCGAAGGAGAAATAAATTTTGAAGATATAAAAGTAACTGGAACACTTATTAAAAAATATGATTTACCAGTATTTATCATGGAAAAAGACATGAAGGCAGTACCTGCAGGTATACCAGTAGAACCTGGGACAGATTTAAAAGAAGCCAGTAAACGCTATATAATAATAATTGAATAGAAAAATCGAACCAAGGATCGGAGTTGAGATTCTCGTTCCTCGAATCCAACTCAATCCAGACGTTCTGTTGAATAATAAATGAAAGCAATCAAATACATTCCATTAATCATTTTTTTAATCGGTACTTATTGGGCATCAAGGTTGTCAATCATTGATTCAACTCTTACAGGAGAAATACCCCCATCCATAATTATAATAAACTTATTTACCATATTGGGATATTTAATATGGTTTTCATGGTTAATCATTTTTCTAAATAATAAGTCTCAAAAACTAAATATAATTTTATGGAGTTTCACTCTAGTCTATCATATTGTTTATATAGTGGTCCTATTTCCATTTAGTTTATTATTTTTTTATTTATGGCCAGTAGTCATAGCAGTTATTTCTTTATTTATGCTGTTTTATGAATCTGGAAAATTAATTATCAACAAAACTAATACAAACAAAGCAAATTCACTCAACATTTAAAAACAGAACCAACGGATCGAACTGATGGTTTCGCTACGCGAAACTCATCACTCCGATCCGTACTAAGATCACAGCTCATCCTCAGCGTTAGATTGTAATAAGAAATGAATTATCCACCAGAATTAACATCATTACTAAAGTCCTGTAAATGGCCCCGATATGATTTCACATTAGAAGGAGTTACTACAAAACTAAAACTTTTAAAAATGTTCCCCGAAGAATGCGGAAATTTAATTTTAAATCCAGCTCCATTTGTCACAATGAAAGAGGAAGCAAAAATTCTAGACAACATAAAAAATGAAGATTGGGTAAAACTGTTTTTAAATGTAGACAACCCTAATGAATCTATCATTATTGGTTGGTTTGGTTATGGTGCAGATACTGCATTAATTGTTGACTGTTCTAATGATGACTATGAAGTAAAAAAATATGTATTTAACAGATATTGGAAAAGTTTAGGAACATATTCTGAGTTTCATAATTTATTGAAACTAGATAAAGTTAAATTTAAAAAATTTGAATAACAAATGATTGAATTTGTAAAAGAAAAACAAAATGAAAAAATAGAAATTTATAAAGTTATGAATTTTGGAAAAGCACTTAATTACAAGCTATTTTTTCAAAAATTAAAATCAGATATAAATTTCAGAACTATTTTCATTGAAGTCTTACAAAAATCTAATTTCAGATCATATAGATTTGAAACACCAGTAGTTAATTCATCATCTAATGATAAGCCTTTTGAATTTGTTTTAGTCAATTCTCCTGAGCTCAGTAACTCTCAGGACGAATTACCATTTCATGAACATATGAACATGAATAAAGAAAAAGTCATTTCTTTCCTAAATTTGAGCAAGACCTCTCAACTAATCATACCTAACAAAGTTTCGAGTCAAGATATTCATTCACATATCGCAAACTTTGTTAGAAAAGGACCCCTTAATCAAATTCATGAATTATTTAAAATAGTTGGTAATACTGTACTAAACTCAATAGGCTCTTCAAACATATGGATAAGTACTGCAGGAGGAGGAGTTGATTGGTTACATATAAGAATAGATAAAAGTCCAAAGTATTATAGATACAAGAAATATAAACAAATCTAACGAATAAGATTAGATTTCGCTGATATTAAATGGAACCCAAAGTAGCCGGAATCTTAATCAATGGTTGGACGAGCCCCATGCTCGGACCCCCCCCTATGTATTTAGCTTTTTAGCCTGAGGGAGATGAAGGGGTCAATTTTGCCCCAAAAAAGGCAATGGATACGCCTGTTTGACTAGATGGACTCACTACTTTTGTGAAGGTCGAGTCTTTTCCTAGGATTAATCGCAATCGAAAGATTTTTTGAAGGGCATTTATACTGAAATTCCTCAAATTTGGGCATAGGGGATCTATGACCCAAAGTTTTGTACTGAAAAAATTAATGAATAAACTTAGGAGATTGAAACTATAGGCGGCGAGCGTGCCCCTACTGACACTAAAGATTCTTGCTTGAGACGTCCTTCACTAATGACTCGGCCAATGGGCAGCATAATGCCCTGACAAAGACTGCAGCGTAGCGCAGGTAATTTTGGCGGAGGATCATTGGGAATTTTGACTTCCAGTAAGTTCTGCATAAGAAAGAGTTTTTTCTTGGCTGCAGGAGCGAGAAAACCGTATTCCCGCACGCGATGGAAGCCCCTTGGCAAGACGTGCTGAGCGAGGCGCTGTAAAAACTCCACGGGTCCAAAATCTTTGGAGTCCATCCGCTTGGTCTGCGAATCCTTATACCGCAGTCGAACTTTATCCTCTTTTTCGGACAAGGATTGCTCTGAAACTACACCTCGCATGAGGTAGCGACTAAGGTATTCGAGGGCATGAAGCCCTTGGCCTACACTTCGGCAATCCACATTCCACTTTTTTGCATAAAGCGAGGATTGGAAGCCAATTTTGTGCTCAGTTAAGGCTGCGAGAAATTTACCACGATACAATGCGCCTAAAGCTTTATTGTTGACGAGATAATTTTTCTTGATCACTCGTAAGAGCTTTTCCTGACTATTGAGTACGAGCCCGGGAACGATGTAGTGAATATGAGGATGATAGCACAAGTCTCGCCCATGGGTATGCAGAACGCCAATCATGCCACATTCACCACCAAGACGATCTTTACACATTTCTTTGAGAGCTTGACTTGAGGCCATGAACAAGGCATCAAACATCTCTTTTCGTCGCCATCTTGGAATGGCACGCAAAGAGCTCGACAGAGTAAAGGTCACCATGAAGTAAGGACATGGCAAGAGACGCTGTTTTTGTCGATGAAGCCACTGGCTCGCCCGATGGTTTTGGCAACGGCTGCAGAAGCGGTTTCCGCAAGATCGGCAGTGATAATGAACATGTCCACAACTCGTGCAGGCATAGTAAGATCCACCTGCACTCTGCTGACGGCAATTCATCATAGCCTTAAAAGCGCGTCTCTGATCCTGATCAAGTGTCGAACTCAGCTCGTCCCAATATCTTTCGCTGAGCTCGACTAAATCCATCATCGCAGAGCTCCTAGGCGCTGCATCAATTTGTTGATCATGCCATCGGAGTCCTGTATCACGGGTTTTGATAAATGAGAGTAAATCGCCGTGGTTGCCGGAGAACTATGACCGAGGATTTCTTGAATTACTCGCAAGTTCACTCCCGCTTCCACCAAATGTGTTGCATAGGAATGACGCAGGGAATGCACCGACACCTGTTTGGCGAGGCCACTATCAGCCAAAGCCGCTTTAAAGGCCGACTGCACCCCGCCCTTATCCATGTGCAAAGTCGTTTTGGAATTGCTACGACTTTTCCCGGCATAACGCGGAAATAGCAGTAGCGGATTGCGGTGCATCACCCAGTAATCCCTTAGCATCTGGTAAGTCACTTGGGGCAAGGGAACGAGACGGTCTTTGTAGCCCTTGGAATTGCGCACATGTAAACGCATGCGATCCTTGCAAATGTCGCCTGTTTGAATTCTCACACCCTCGCTGATGCGTAGACCCATGGAATAAATTGCTGTGAGACAAGTTCGATAGCGAGCTTTTTCCAAATGAGACAAAATCAGTAAAGTTTCATCTTGGCTGAGGATATCGGGTAAGGATTTTACTCGGGGGATACGAACAATTTCGAGCCATTTCCACTCGCGCTTGAGCACGTATTGATAAAAAAAACTTAGGGCACAGCGATCCATCTTCACCGTGCTCCAGGAATAAGTATCCACCAATTCAGAAAAGTAGAGCTTGAGCTCCTCTTCTTTAAGTTGATCAAGAGGCGAAGCAATCAAATCATTGACGCGACGCAAAGCTCGCAAGTAGTTGTCCACTGTACTCTTTGCCTTAGCTTGGAGCTTAAGCTCCAATTGCATCGCTCTATAATATTTTTGGAATGAATCATTCATCATTTTTCTCCGTTTAATTAAGCCAGAACACAAAACTGTGTCCTTGATAAGCTACAGAGAAAAACTACCGTAAAAGAAGACCAAACTACAAATTAAAAGGCACCGAGGAAAGTTTTGACAAGAGGAGAAAATGACTTACACAAGCACAGCCTGCCGCAGGGCGGCTTCGTTCAACAAACGGATCGATCTGATACTTTCGTTGTGAGTCACAATTTAGATAGAAAGTACAAATCATCCTAGACGTTAGATAAATAAATAGAAAACAATGAGCATAGTAGAATTATTATTAGACACCGCAAAAAGTGACACAGACTTATTGATCAGTAATGATGAAAAAGGTGACAACTTTGACATACCTAGAATGGTTGATTTTACCCTTGTAACAAATGATAAGCAAAAAGCTGAAACTGCGAGAGACTTCATTTATGATAACAGATATGGTGAAACCACTATTCAAGAAGTAGACCAACAATATCGAGTCAATATCCATATCTTAATGCCAATAAATCAAAACATACTATGTTCAGTTTCAGGATTGGTTGCATGCATAGGAAAAATTTTTGGACTAGAGTATGACGGTTGGGGATCTGAATTACAAAATAAAAAAGAAAATATCTAACAAATCACTGGAGTAGATACTTTCGTTTTGGGTCAAATTTTAAATAGAAAGTACTACTCAGTTCAGACGTTAGGCATTAATAAAATGAAATATACAGATATAATTGGAACCAATCTTAAATCAGATTTTTTAGTCGATTTATTCGAAACATACGATGTAGAAGTCATCTATATGTACGACAGAAATCATGAAGATATGGAAGATGAATATAGGTGTTCAATAGAAGAAATGGGTTTAGAATTCATTTTTGATAATAATCAGAATTTAAAAACTCTATTTCTAAATATTGTCAATCACTCTGGTTATAATCCTTTTGAAGGAGAGGACCCAAGGAACTCAAATTTCACTTCCATAAACGAAGTAATTGAATATGCTAAAAATAATTCTCTGAAATATAAATTTAGAGAAGCAGGAACCGAATTTATATTTGGCAAAATTCCTGAATGGGCAAAAGTGTTTTATGGTAATTATTCAGTACATTATAAATTTGAAAACAAAACTCTATTTGGAGTAACAATTCAGATAGAGTCCCGTTGTTTCTGTAAATTGGTGTTGACCAATTTTAGTTAAACAGATAGATAAACTCTTTTTGTAGCTATCCAGGTTTCATCTAATTCCATAAGAATAGCGGATGCTAATCTAAGAAGTGAAGCTTCATTTGGGAATATAGATACGGTTCTAGTTCGCCTGAGAATTTCTCGATTCTGTCTTTCAACCATATTGGTCGTTCTCAGTTTTGTCCAACAAGAACGCTCGAGATCGAATACAGAAAAGCCTTCAGGAAGTGCAGATTCCATCCATTCAGATAAATGTGAAGCCTTTTCTTCATACTTTAAGCAAGTAAGCTTTAAAAGCCTTTCAGCCTCAAGCTTTGAAGGTGCATTAAAGATATCTCTAATATCTTGAGCTACTTCTGAGCGCATAGCTTTCTTAGGGACATAAGCACCAGCATTTTGCTGTAAGTGAAATTGACATCTCTGCCATGGGATAGAACCAAATACAGTCTTTAACGCTGCTTTTAGGCCCGAATGACTATCACTGGTAATCATCTTGAGGCCATGGAGTCCTCGAGCATTCAATGACAGAAAAAAGTTCCTCCAATGAACTTCCGCTTCACTTAAAGAAACACTTGTTCCGAGGACTGAACGTTTTCCTGATTCATCTATTCCATAGGCAATAAGTAAAGCACAATCTCGAACAGTCTTATCTACTCTAACCTTCTCGTATCTCGCATCCACCAAAAGATAAGAATATTTACCTAAAGGACGGTTGCGCCACTTTTCTAAACTCTCATCTAGCTCAGTTACCACACGGGATACCTGTGATTTACTTACAGATAGACCACACATTTTCTCTAAAAGTTTAGTCACCTTTCTAGTCGATGTCCCCTGAATATAACTCTCTGCCATAGCTGTCATTAAAGCTCGTTCACTTCGCAAGCCTTTCTCCAAAGAACTTGGATAAAAATCAATTTCACCTCTGACTTGAGGGATATTAAGCTTCATTGCTCCAAGTCGAGTGTTTACAGTTTTATTTTTATAGCCATTAGCATAACCCAAGCGACTTTCATTACGTTCATATGGATCAGCTTCAAGAGAATTACTTCTCTCCACTTTCATCGCTTCATTTAATAAAACTCTCATCGCTTCAAGCATTCCGCTTTCGCCGTTTTCTGTAACTTGTTGGATCATTTCTAATAAGACGCTACTGTTTTCTTGTGTAGAGTGGTGCATAATAATTCCTTGTGGGTTGTTTTGGTACAACACCACTCTGCATCTTCTTTACCCCGAGTTACAAACAACTTCCTCAATTTCGCTCCGACGAGAAAGTTCCCATTCTCGCGAAGTCTCGGAAGCTATTCATAACTCTTAAAGTAGAGCAATAGCAGAATTTACAGAAAATTTGGGACACTACCAAGATTGGATTCACCAATCACAGATTGAACCCGATTATGAATTTATTATTGGATATCAAGTTCCACCATATTTAGGTGGAAAAGACGAATTACACAATTTAGAAAAAATTGATATGGAAGTTTATTGGGAATTATAACACGCAATATGCATAACCATTAGATCCACCTGATACTCTCGTACCTCGAGCACAGGTGATCTAGGGCGTTCTGCAAAAACATTGCTAAAATACGAAACATGCATTACCTTAAAGTAAGAAATTCAAACAAAGGTAAGAATTATGGCATTAGCTACAATCACTACAAAGGGACAAGTGACAATCCCGAAAGATATCAGAGACTACCTACACCTTCATCAAGGTGACAAAATTGAAATTGTTGCAAACGATAAAGGTGAAGCAATCATTAGACCTATCTCAAAAAAAGTGGATGACTTATACGGAATTTTGAAAAGACCAAAACAAAAAGCTGTATCTGTAGAAGAAATGAACCAAGTAATTAAAAATAGGTTTAAAAACAAGTTTTAATGATCGCTGTTGATACAAACATACTTGTTCGATTTCTAGTTGGTGATGATCAAAAGCAATCAGAACAAGTATATAAAATATTTAAAGATACAGAATCTAAGAATGATGAAATACATGTACCTATTTTAGTTATAATTGAACTATTGTGGGTTCTAGATTCTGTATATGAGATAGAACGAAAAGATATAATAAACTCTTTAGATCAACTAATCCTCATGCCCATTTTAAACTTTGAGCATTTATCTGCAATACAAGAATTTGTTGTTGATTCAAAAAATAATAATTATGATTTATCGGATTTATTGATCGCTCATACAGCACAAAATAACAAATGTAGTTTCATTATCACATTTGATAAAAAAGCATCTAAACACGAGCTATTTAAACTTCTGAAATAAAAAGCAGAACAAGAAACTGGAGTTGATACTTTCGTTGTGAATCACAAATTAAATAGAAAGTACGAACTCAGTTTAGACGTTAGTCCAGAATAAAAAATGAAAATGAATCCAACTCTTTATATAGGCTATTTCTTTTTAATATCAGCAATAATTCTTGTATTAATCGTGGTGATTAGTTCAGCAAAAGGAATTATTTACCATGATATAAATTTCAATGGATTCATCTCTTCTATTGAAACCTATATTTGTATCATATTTTCTATTGCATTCATATTTCTAAGTTTTGGATTTCATAAAAAAGAAAAATTAGAAAGACAAGAAATAATGGAACAAATTAAAAAAGAAGAAATGGAACTGAAAAAGGACTAACCAAGGATCGGAGTGAATACTCTCGTACCTCGAGTATCACTCAATCCAGACGTTATGAAATAAAAAAATAATAGATATAAAAATGATAAAAACATCCGCATTAATTATTACTACATTCTTACCTAAATCGTACGATTTTATTTCCCAAAGGTCGTGATACGCGTGTATAGACTATTTTAGGCATTACAAAAGGGATGATTTTTCTCCTTGAAGTCCATCTCGTTTATCAATTTGACTCCATTGCTCCAGAGATCAGTTTATGGAGTTTTTCGATCTTCAGATTGTGATTTCTGTGTATTTCATCCATTATTTGGGCGTGAGGATCCTGGCGCTTATTGAAAAGCACCCGTTTTTAAAATGTATATTCAGCAACTAAAGAACAGGAAGAACCCAAGGCGTAAGTGATTTCTCCCATATTTGATCAAATTTCAACTCCCTCATTTTCCATGGGGTAATTTTGAGTGTCAATGAGCGTCCTTTATTAATGATTTTTCCTGCTAAATCAAAAAGTTTACGACGTACCGTAGTGGGGTAGCAGTTCCAAGAAAAACCCGCAATGTTGCGTTTGAAAATCTGAAAGAGATTGAAGGATACAATACCCATTGAGTACCAAAGGGAGTTAGCGTGAAAGTCGAGACATGGCATCCTCTCACTTGCGAAATATTTAGCTGCACGGTGAGTGAGTTCATCAGCTCCGCGGGAATGATCATAATCAATTATTTCTTGATCGGAGCAAGATTTTACGTCAAGATTTGTAAGGATAATACGACTTTCTAAACCTAATAAAGCTTCGCCATTCTCTTCTGTAGGCCGTAAAAACAAAGCTCGATACGCCATCTCTTTGGGCCAAGATTTACGACGTTCTTGAAAAGTAAGGTAATGCCAAGTACAAGCTTTTTTACGATAGACGCCATCGAAGTTTTCGAGTTTTGTATTGGCATGAATTTTGTGATCTGAATAGCGTTTCCCTGCACAAATAAAGTTGATTTTAAGCGCGTCGCAAGCAGCAAAAATCTTTTGATCGTAATAACCACCATCCATTCGAACGATGACCTGAATGTCTTCTCCAAGATTTTCACGAATCATTGGTACGATTTCTTGTAACATCTCAATAGCAACCCCATCGTGATTTGTTGAGCAATGACCCGATTGGAAATAAGTATCGATATACATGCCGTCCCATATGAGGTTGATTGGGTGATAGCCTTCTTTTTTCTTGTAGGTACATTTTACTCCCGCGCGGCATTTAGCGCCGTCGTTATCGTAGACACTGGAGTCTAGAAAGAGAATGACTTTATTCGGATTTTTAGCTTTGAGCGCACTAAGAAAAACCCTGCGGATTAAAGGACGAATCATCTCAACATCTACTGTATAAGCTTTGTGAAGGATTCTTTTTAATGCAGCCGTACCTAGAGCAACTTCACAGCCTAAAAGTTTTTGCCAAGCTTCGTTTTCCTTCAGCGTATCAAAGGTGTTTAAACTACTTTCACGACCGTCCGCAAAAAAGAGTACAAGCTGTAAAAAAGCTTCTTCAAGCTCTATGCCTTTCTTGCTTTTTCTTAGATCTTTAAATACCTGTGCGAGCTCATCACAAATACCTGTGCCATTAATGAAATTAACAAAAGGTGCTAATCCTGCTTGAGAACTTAAGCAGTTTGTGGTGATTCCAATTTTTTTGATTTTTCTTCGACATTCTTTCTTGGATTTTCTAGTTTTTTTGATTTTCTTGGGCATCGTAAGTACGTGGTTTTTGGGTTGAGGTTTTTTGGTCGAAGCTAATTTAACCCAAACTCCACTTTTCACCCACCCAGTGAAGCTTTTATACACAATTCGTACTTCTTAGGTCTTATGTAGTTGCGTCAGTAAACAAGATTTTGAAAATGAAAATCACAAAATCAATAACGAATTACAAACTCTAAAATCTCAAACAAAAGAATTGAATAATGAATTGACGCTTTTAAAGGAACAAACCAAAAAGTTAAATAATCAGTTAAACCCCATAGACGATATTTCCACAAATTTTAGAAATAGAAGTCTTACTACTGAAGAAATACAAAAAACTATGAACATAAATAGTTGGAGTATTAAACTTGATAACAAAGCTCAGTACGATATTCAAATTGGAGTTATTGAAAAGAACGGGTCTTTCAAACCCATTATAGCAAACTATAAAAATAAATCAGGCGAATCACTTACTCTTATAATGCAAAAAAGTAATACGGAATACTCATTTAATTGTTTAATTAACAATTCAGGAAGATCTGTAAATTACATTCTAAAAAAATTCACAAAACCTAAAGTTAACAGAACCAACAGTTATTTAGGCAGTAATTCTCGATTCAGAATAGAAGGTTTAACAACTTTTTATACAGTTGAAGATAAAAATAAAAATCATCTATATACATTTGGGATAAAACTAATAAAGAAAAAATCATAACCAAGAGATTGAAGTGAGGGGAAATTGAAAGATAAAATTATTTATTGGCTAAGCATAGTGTTCATGGGAATAATCTTGGGCACAGTTGCCGGCGTCTATAGTCTTTACGATTCTGATCGTTCTTATCAACGACAAATATTTAATAAAGATTGGGATACAATTAAACTCTATTTCAACTTTAGTTTTTGGGTAGGGTTTGGAGCTACCGTACTGCTTGGTTTCAAGTTCTATAAATCATTTACAGATTTCTTGAAAATGGATGAAGGAAAATGATGTATAAATCAAGTCATTGCTTCTCACCTAAACGTGAATTAAAACTCAGTAAATAAAGGATTAAGCTCTATGGATTCATATTACCATAAATGTCTACATTGCCATGACGAGATCATTGTTAAGGAGGATCAACTAGGCATCAAAATCAATTGTACAAATTGTGATAACTTTTTAAAAATTCCTAGCTTTTTCAAAAAGGATAAGCTAGTCACTGCTGATACAAATACGCCTAATATGGACTCAGATAATGCCAGCAAAAAAGAATCAAACACCACTCCCGAGGTATTTCTAGAGGTACATAAAAAAATCAACTGCACAAATTGTGATGAAAGCATTTTTGATAATCAAATTATTTGTCCTAGCTGCAATTGGAATCACAACAAGAAAGAATTTGCGTTTACAGAAACTAATGTGGGCGAGGCAGAAGAAGATAATTCCGCAGTTATATTTCATACTGGTACAGGTAACATCCCTTTATTTATTGGAGTGATTTTTGCTGTATTAGGCGTGTGGTTTTACATGACCTTCCGTGATTTAGAACGTCATGGGGGTGAGTTAGTTACTTATCAGTTTATCATTACACTTTATCAGTCAGTAGGATTAGGCTTCACAACATTTATCACTTTTTCTATTGCTTTTGTGTTTATTTTTTATAGCCTATTTAAAAAATTCTAGGTCAGCATCAAGACACTCATTCGGGATACAAAATATTTCACGATTACCCACAGGCATGATGCGATCCATACGAGAAGGAAGCTGTCCCTCTCGAGCTATACCTGCAAGATACTGCCGTATGGGCAAATGCTTTTTATCCACCTCTGGCAAGATCCTTGACCAGGCGACTAAGGGGCGTTGCCCCTCTTTATGAATAATTATAAAACATTTAAATCGAGATAAAACATGAACTATCTATGCCCCCATTGTGGCTCACAAACAAATGAAGGCTTTAATTACTGCCCTGCTTGCACAAGAATGGCAAAAGATTTTCAAACCTGTGAAAAATGTATCGAACCCTATGCAAATAGCGCAGAACATTGCCCCCACTGTCAACACAAGCCTGCGTCCCAAAAAGAGCAATTAGCCATTTCCTTGGAGTTAGAGGTCCAAGCAACACGTATGGGTGCCTTTTTAACTGGTGGCAGTCTTACTTCACTTTTCTTCCCACCCATAATCAAAATCTCTAATGGACGCATCAATGTGAAAAAGTGGAGTTTCTTTGGCCTACGAACCGACTATCAAGAAATCCAAGTAACACGAGTCGCATCTGTCAGGTATACAAAAGGTATTATCTGGGGCGGCTTACTCGTAGAAACTTTTGGTGGGGCCTCCGAAGACCTGACAGAAAAAGGTTTACACCAAGAAGACGCCAGGCAAATGGCAGAACAGCTCAAAGACTGTCTTAAAGATTAGACCCGCAAATCCCCCAATGAAGCCGTAATTATTCCAATTTGCTTTGGAAAATACATACACACTCCTTAGCAAAGTTAAAAATAAAGTTAAAAAATTCTATTTTTGTCGCAAGATCCGTAAGTTTTTGCTAATTATATACATAAGAACTCTTTAATTTAATAAACAAAAGGAACGCTTATGGATTCATTAAACCGCAGAAATTTCGTAAAAGGTGCCACTATTTTAGGGGCCGCATCTTCAGTCAATGCATTTGAGATCAACAAAAATGTCGGTAATGACAAACCATTAAAAATTGCCCTTATTGGTTGCGGTGGTCGCGGAACTGGTGCGGCAATGCAAGCCTTGAAAGTTCGTAAAGGCGTTCAACTTGTCGCAGTTGCCGATGCTTTCCAAGATAAAGCAGAAGCCGTATTTAAGCGTTTAAGTCGCCACCCCCAATCAAAAGTAACTAAAGAAAACGTCTTTCACGGCTTTGATGCCTACAAGAAAGCGATTGATAGTGATTGTGACCTCGTTATCTTAACAACCCCTCCTCACTTTCGTCCGATCCATTTAGAGTATGCCGTTGGTAAAAATAAGCATATTTTCATGGAGAAACCCGTGGCCGTTGACGGCCCTGGCATTCGTTCAGTTATTAAATCCTCTAAACTGGCTAAAGAAAAAGGTCTGATGTTAGCTTGCGGATTACAACGCCACCACCAGTTCGATTACCGCGAATCAATTCAACGCTGTCAAAACGGCGACATCGGCAATTTCCAATATGCCAAAGTTTACTGGAATAGCGGTGGTGTATGGACTCGTAAACGCCAAGAAGGCATGAGCGAGATGGAATACCAAATGAAGAACTGGTATTACTTCAACTGGCTCTGCGGCGATCACATTGTTGAGCAGCACATCCACAATCTCGATGTCATTAACTGGCTGAAGGGCACTCACCCTGTTTCATGCAGTGGCATGGGAGGACGCCAAGTCCGTACAGGGAATGAACACGGGGAAATCTACGACCACTTCTGTACGGAATACCAATATGAAGATGGCACACAAATGTTTAGCCAGGCCCGCCACATCAAAGGCTGTAACAATGCGGTAGAAGAAATCGCGTATGGCGACAAAGGAACATGCGAATTCAAAAGGCACCAGATCACGGGAGCTACTGACTGGAAATTTAAAGGCAAACGCGTCAGTGGCCACCAGCAAGAATGGTATCACCTTATCGAAGCACTGGATAAAGGACAAGTTTACAACGAAGGTATCACTGGAGCTGAAGCTACTTTAACAGCCATCATGGGGCGCATGGCTAACTACTCTGGTAAAACAGTCACTTGGGAGCAAGCCCTCAACTCCAAAGAAACTCTCGCACCTGATGCTTATACTTGGACAGGTACGCCTCCGACAGTACCAAATGCTGACGGCAGCTATAAGATCCCAACCCCGGGACGTTATAAAGTCATTTAAAAAGCACTTCATCATTCAAAAAGCCCTCTTAAAACGAGGGCTTTTTTCTTGCTTTGACAAGATCCCTCCGAGTGAGTACTTGAACTTAAGCTGAGACACTGGTAATTTCAAAAAAACTGGAGGATGAGTGAAAAAATTTAAAATACATATTTGCCTGGTGAATGAAAATGCCATGGAAAATATTCTACCTTTATTAGACCCGAAAATTGCCCCTGAAAAAGTTATCTTATGCTATTCACCAAGCCATGAAGATGATGCTAACATGCAAAGAGACTTTTGCCTCAACAAAGGTTTGGAAGTCGAAATGCTTGCTCTCTCACAAAAACACCAACTCGGCTGCTTACAGGAAAGATTCCTCCATCTTGACGTCAAGCCAAGTGAATGCGCCCTCAATCTTTCCTGTGGTAGTAAACTCATGTGCTTAGCTGCTTACGAATTTTTAGATGATGATATCTTTCGCTTTTGCGTTGAAAAAGATCATCTTTTTCCGATTAGCGAACCCGGGGCTTTTGACTATTACGATCTAGATAACCAAATCAAACTGGAAGATTACTTTGCCTTACACGGCTGGGAAGTTCAAAGTTTAGTTCGGACAAAAACGGTCCATCATGATGAACTTATGGATGAACTTTTTGAGCGAGTCGATGATTTTGAAAAAGCGATTGGTCTGCTTAACAAGTTAGCGAACGATGCAGACGATGATGGCGTCTTAAACATGCGCCATCGCAGGAAGTTTAACGAACAGCAACTCGAGCTCATGGGCAAACTTTATACCGCTAACTTACTCACTTACTACGATTCAAATTCAGTCACTTTTAGCGACCAAGAAGCTGTAGATTTTTGCCGAGGCTTTTGGATTGAAGATGCCGCTTATCTAGCGATGAAACAACTCAATGTACAAGATTGTGCCATATCAGTAGAAATCCGCAATGAGCAAGGCATCAAAAATGAAATCGATGCGGCATTTCTCCACGAAAACCAACTCTACCTTATGGAATGTAAAACGGCTCACTTAGCCCGTGAAGGCAAAGGCACTCAAACACTCTACAAGATGGATACTTTAGTCGATTATGCGGGGTTACATACCAAGGGAATCCTTGCCTCCTACCGACCTTTAGAAGATTTCGACATTCGCAGAGCACATGATTTGGGTATCACGATTATTCAGGGCACTGCCCTCAAAAACTTCGCGAGTCACCTCAATAAAATAATCGAGGTTTCATAAGCATGAGCGAATTTAAAAACATATCTAATCACCAAGGCCAAGTTATAAAAGATAGCGACGCAGCGCAAAATAAGCCCGCTAAAGTTATCTTTGCCATCGTCATTGCGATCATCGCAGACATCCTCAGTATTGTCTTATCTTTTGCACCTGAGTTTGCAATCCCCGCAAATATGCTTTTGGTCGCGATCCTAAGTTTTTTACTCGGCTTTAAGTTTCTGTACTTACCCGCGGCTTTAATCGAAACTTTTCCGTTCTTATCTGCGATGCCTTTTTGGACTGCGGCAACTCTCTACTCAATTTACAAAAACAAGCAGGACTCAAAGAAATAAATTTTACTTACTTTTTATCGTCTTGAGGCTTATTTAAATTTTGTAAATACTCCTGCCATTCTATTGGCAAGTGATATTTTTTCTGACTATTACATTCCTGGCAGCAAGGCACGCAATTATTTTTAGTCGTCTTGCCACCGCGCACAATTGGGACTAAGTGATCCATGGTCAATTCAGAAGGATGAAATTCCTGCTTGCAATAATAACATAACCCCTTGCCTTTCTGATTCTTCCACCATTGCGACTGCCGCAATTCGCGCGCTTTATTTTTTTCGCGCTTGCGATGTTGATCATCCGCAGATGAAAAGCCATCAAAAGAAAACATATTTTTGCTCCGTAAAATTCGAATTACCCAAATTTAGCTCCCCTGCAGAGGTTGCATAGTCAAATTTAGAGGCTTTTTTATTATAAATAAAAAGGAATTATAAGATGAAACTAAAAGCAAAGTATTTTGGCTTTTGCCTGCTAGGAGCACTCACACTGCTTTCCTGCAAGGAAGCTGCAGAAGGTGTCGACCAAACTGCAGACCAACTCACGGGTAAGAATCAGGTGAAACAAATGAAGAAAGCTGAGGCTGATCTCAATAATATTAACAAGCAACACAACCAACAACTCGAAGAAGCCACAAAAGAAAATTAATCTTTTTGCTTTTGAGTACAAATGCCGACCCCCGTCGTCTTTGTGTTTGCTTAACATAATATATATGAGTATCCGTCATGTCCGATTCACCTACCCCTCCGCCGAAACCGGAGATCAAAGGGGCTAGTCGCTCTTTTATCATCGGTGCCAGTGCGTCATTCGTCCTCTTAGTGCTAGCCATTGCATTAGGCTGGATTTCTGTTGCATCTGGAATTAGGCATATAAAAAAATACAGCTCTACAGAAGCGCTCACTTTTTCCTTTCCCGAAAGTAAAGAGCAGTATCAAGCGACCTTAGAAAAAATTGCTAAGTCAATTAGCATGGCCTCTAAAGGGCAAGAGAGCGAACTTCGCCTCAATGCCATTGAGCTCAATAGCCTCATGGCCCACGACACGAGTTTTGATGATTTTCGTCAGTATTGTCGCCTCAGTAAAATCACTGAGGAAGCCCTCTTTGTCGACATCAGTTTCCCTATAAATAAGCTGCGATTTGCCGAGTGGACTGATGTGGAAGGCCAGTACCTTAATGGTCAAGTCCTACTGACGGGTCGCTTAAAAAAAGATCACTTCTACCTCGAAATCAACCAGGTCCAGCACGACGGTAAAAAAATCATGCTCGATACTTTTGAGTCGCTCAAAGAACATAATGCCATCACCTTTTGGCCTGCCGCAGAGGACTACCAGAAAGAATTAAAACTCATAAGAGCCTTCAATTTAGAAGCGAACGAATTGGTTTTGACCATCGCACCATTTCCGGAGGATGACTAATGCCTTCATCCACTTGTTTAGAAGATTGGTACCCAAAAGAAGTTGAAAACGAAGATTTAAGCGACATCCAAGGGAGATTCCAACTTTCCCTACCAGCAGCCACTGTTTTAGCCAATCGCAGTTTACTTAAAAAGAATGCTGATTGCTTTAATGCCTCCCTCGCGAGTTTGAGTGATCCTTTTCGATTTCCTGATATGCAAAAAACAGTTGAAAGAATTTTTGAATCGATTCAAAAAAATGAAAAGATTATTGTTCACGGTGATTATGATACCGATGGCGTAACTTCATCCACTTTGCTCAACTGGGTGATCAAATCCTACGGGGCTGATAGTAGCGTTTTTATCTCTAACCGCTTACATGATGGTTATGGCCCGACTCCTACAACCATGCAAAATCAAATTGAGGCTGGTGCTTCTTTAGTCATCTCAACAGATTGTGGCATCACCTCTTTTGAAGCTGCTGATTATGCCCATGAAAACGGATTAGATTTCATCATCACTGATCATCATAACCCTGCTGATCAGTTACCAAAAGCATATGCGATAATCAACCCAAGAATTACAACTGAACTCATCGACCTGTATTCCTTGGCTGGCGTGGGCGTCTCCTTCAAACTTTGTCATGCCTTGTTAAAATTTGGAAGCAAAATTGGCAAAAAAGCTACTATCGACCTCCGTAATGGACTTGATTTAGTTGCTCTGGGAACAATTGCAGATTCTTGCCCTCTGATTGGCGAAAATCGTGCCCTCGTCAAAAATGGTCTCAAACTCCTCAATGTGAACCCTCGACCGGGTGTACGCGCGCTCTATGAAGCAACCACTCTCGACACTCACATCACGGCAGCTGACATCAGTCGAAAAATCTCACCAAAAATAAATGCTGCGGGCCGCGTTGGCGACCCAATGGTTTCCGCTAAGCTTTTAGCCTCTAATAGCATACATGAATCACGTCAACTCGTGGGGCAGCTCAAAAATTTCAACCGCATTCGACGTAATGCAGAAAAATCCGCTTACATGGAAGCTCTTCAGATTGCCAAAGAACAAGCTAAAAGCTCACCTCCCCTACTCTTGGTTGTTGGCCCTGATTGGCACCCTGGCGTCATTGGCTTAATTTCGACTAAACTTACGAAACATTTTGGTTTACCTTCAGTTGTTTTATCAAAAGATAAAAACCCTGATGAACTTCTTGGTTCTGGAAGAAGTTGCGATGGTATTAATTTACTCGAAGGGCTTAAGCACTGCAGTGATTTACTAAATAATTTTGGTGGTCACCCCATGGCCGCAGGACTTTCCTTAGCAGTCAATAACTTAGAAGCTTTCAGAGAAAAAATCATTGAGCTTTTAGAGAGTGATGTTTTAGATAAAGTCGAAAAGAAACGCAAGCATCAGTATTATGATGGTGAATTTTCTTTCCAAGATCTAAACGAGCAATTCATTGGTGATCTCGAACGCATGGAACCATTTGGTAATGGTAATGACGCCCCTGTCTTTTTGTTTAAAAACGTACAGATTCGAGATACCCACCACCCCATAAGCGCAGTCCTCTCTGGTTTTGTCATGGATAAATTTGGCACAAAAATTGCCTTCACCTACTACACACCTTTTGACTATAGTGAGTTTGAACCTGGTAAGCTCTATAGTATCATTGCGACTCCCTACCGAAACTTTGAAAATAAAACTTGCCGATTGTTACTTCACGAAGTTTTCGTCAGCCAATAAAAATGAGCATCTCTTTTAAAGTTCTTGAAGATAATCTAAAGTGTAAATTTAATCAACCTACACTTTTGCGAGAAGCCTTGACTCACCGTTCTTATAAGTTTGAGAGCAAAGAGCCATTAAACGATAATCAACGTTTAGAATTCCTCGGAGATGCCGTTATTGAACTGATTGTCTCACGCTATCTTTTTGATCGTTATCCAGATGCGCCCGAGGGTGACTTAACTAAGTATCGAGCGGCCTTAGTCAAAGAATCGGCTCTCTTTGAATGTGCTAAGAGCATTAAGCTCGGAAAGTATTTACTTTTGGGAAAAAGCGAACTTAAAAGTCAGGGCAATGAACGTCCTTCTAATTTATCTGATGCTTACGAAGCTCTCATGGCTGCCATCTATCTAGATCAAGGTTATGAAACTGCGCAAAGTTTTCATATTAACATTTTAGAAAAATTATGGGACGAACCCGCCGATTTACTCCTCGTGCAAAACCCAAAAGGGACTCTCCAAGAACTCACTCAAAAAAATCACGGCTCGCCACCTAAGTATATCACCATTTCTAAAACGGGACCTGAACATGACCCCTTATACAAGGTTGAGTGTATCTTAAATAAAGAACTCATCTCTAAGGGCCAAGGTAAAACATTAAAGGCTGCACAAGAAAATGCCGCAAGAAAGGCTATTCATTGCCTTAAAGAGGAAAAATCATGAATCGCGAACGAATTCAGACTATTGTTGATGAATATAAACTTCCAAAATTTAGAGCTAAACAACTCAAAGAGGCCTTTTTTGAGCACCACTACAGTTCTTTTGATCAACTCACAAACTTTCCAAAAGACCTTAGAAATAAGTTGACCGAAGAGAACCAAGTTCTTTGCTTAACCGTGAATAAAGTTTTTGCCTCATCCGACCAAGTCACTTACAAGGCCTTATTAGAACTTCACGATGGATTAAAAATTGAATCTGTCCTCATGAGCCCTAAGCCAGGTTTATGGACCGCTTGCATAAGCTCTCAAGTTGGCTGTGCAATGAAATGTAGTTTTTGTGCAACGGGAACCATGGGATTGACACGAAACTTAACATCTGAAGAGATCTCAGACCAAGTTCTCTTTTGGCGTCAATTTATTGCCAAAAATGACATCGACACCGATCGACTTAATAATGTTGTCTATATGGGTATGGGCGAGCCTTTGCACAATACCAAAGAGGTATTTAGTAGCATAGAAGAACTTACTGCAGAAGATAGTTTCAAGATTGGCTCACGCCATATTTCAGTCTCGACTTCAGGTTTACTAAAGGGCGTGAAAGAAATGGCCGAAAAATTCCCGCAGGTCAATCTTGCACTTTCACTTCATGCTGCAAAAGATGAGCTACGCTCTTCTATCATGCCGATTAACAAGGCTTTTGATTTAGAAAAGATTCGCACTTGTCTCGATGAATACATCGATAGCACACACAGAAAAGTTTTTATTGAATATGTTCTTTTAGAAGGTGAAAATAATGAATTAAGTCATGCGGTTGAACTCAGTAAGTTCCTGAAATCACTCAAACGCCCAGAATTGACACACACAAACCTCATTGTCTATAACGAAACTGATAGTGAACACAAAGGCTCCACAAAACAAAAAGCCGATCAATTTCGTAATCATTTAAAATCCAAAGGCCTCAGTGTAACCATTCGCAAAAACCTTGGACGTGATATTGATGGTGCCTGTGGTCAACTCGCAGTAAAAGAAGAGAATTAAAGCTACTCAAATGGAAAGTTAGTCACGCTAGATTATCTTTAAAAATCAATATTCGGAGAACCCATGTCAAAAATTATTTTAAGCCTCATTAGCTGTTGTTTTCTTTTTTCCTGTGCCAATCACGATGGCCCTTATACACAAAAAGATATTGGTGAAAAAGAAAACACCTTTCGTAGATCTTATCTAACAACAGCATCAGATCTCTACCAAGATCTCTACTTCTCACATCAAGCGTTCTCTGCCGACTTAAAACTACTCTTGGAACAGACAAACACGGATCAAATAGATAAAACTCTGAACAGCCTGCAAGCATTACGGAGTACATATAACAAAACCATCCCCTTTCGCAATATTCATGGTCCTTTAGACTACCCGTATTTAGAAACTGAAAAAAGTTTAGCCGAGCTCATTTTTGCTGAGAGCGCAAAGTTTAACGGCGACAAAACTATTCTGAACTTTATTAAAGGTGAAGAAGAAGTAAAAGCTGAGCTTCTTTATGAGAAACATTTAGCTGAATCTACAGATGATATCTACCTTGGTTTGCCTGCAATTGAATATGCTTTAAATCAACAAGATTTACTCTTGGAAAAGAATAAACGCCTCCAAACTTATTTAAAAACCTGTGACAAAGCGCTGGAAGTACAAATCAAAGCTTTATTAGATGACTGGTCTCCCTACATAGCAGCTAACTTTCATCACCTTTTAAAAACTCGAAAACAAGATCAGTTCCTTGGCTGGACCTACACATCTTTTTTAATCAACCAACAGGATGTCTTAGGTAAAATTAAAACCAAAAACCAAGAACTTAGTGAGCCAGATTTAAATGAACGTCTAAACGCACTCATGAATCTTTGGGAGGGTCAATACATTCTTAATGATGGTCGCCAATACCTCCGCATGGGCTTAAAGAATTTAATTCAAAGCCCTGAAATCGATAATTATTTCAAAACTTTAGAAATTTCAAAAACTAAAAATGACCAAGACATGCAAGTCACCACTATGCTCGCTCTTCAAAATGGCATTTTAAGAGAAATCTCTAAATCTCCCTATGATAAAACAGTACAGTCACTGCCATACATCATACCGAACCCAAAGCTCCATACATTGAGTAAATCCAAAAAACATTCGAAAGACACTCCATTTGGGGAGGCAAAAACTCCCTACTCTAATCAAGTTACATTCTAGGTCTATTATCGTTTACAACAATCACATCATTTAGATTCGAGGATGTAGTTAATGAAACATTACCCCATATATATTGGTGGAAGAGAATACTCCAGCGATATTGTAACTGAATCTACTTGTGTCTATTCCCAAAAGAAATTTGCAGAAGTTTCCTTAGCAAATCCTGAGCATATAGAGCAGGCGATAGAAATTGGCCATAAAGCTAAAAATTCTATGAAAAACTTATCTGCTCATCAAAAGCGGAAAGTTTTGCTTGAGTGTAGAGATCTATTTGAAGTGAATTTTGAAGATTTAGCCGAAACAATCACTCTAGAAAGCGGCAAGACAATCAATGAATCTCGTGCGGAAATGCAACGAGTGATCAGTACCTTTGATTATGCATCTATAGAAGTCATGAAAATGGATGGCGAAGTACTCGCCATGGATACACACGCGAATTCTGAAGAATTCGAATGCTTAATTAAACGCTTCCCCAAAGGTCTCTGTACTTTTATCACTCCTTTTAATTTTCCTATCAATCTCATTGCACATAAAGTTGCGCCTGCTATCGCCGCAGGATGTCCATTTATTATTAAACCATCTGATAAAACGCCAATTTGTGCATTAAAATTTGCAGAAATTCTTAAACAAACTTCACTTCCAAAGGAAGCGTTTTCAGTATTGCCATGCTCTAACGAAGATTCTTTAAAACTCGTGAAAGATGAACGCAT
Organism: Lentisphaera araneosa HTCC2155; assembly: GCF_000170755.1. Lineage (NCBI taxonomy): Bacteria > Pseudomonadati > Lentisphaerota > Lentisphaeria > Lentisphaerales > Lentisphaeraceae > Lentisphaera > Lentisphaera araneosa. Next base: position 14,202 of record NZ_ABCK01000033.1, on the reverse strand, counting down.
TAGTTTTTTAAGCTTTACTGGCTCAGAAAAGGTTGGATGGATGCTAAAAGGTTTGGCCGGTAAAAAATCTGTATGCCTAGAATTAGGCGGCATAGCGTCTTGTGCCGTGTACCCTGATACTGACTTAGCAAATGCAAGCAAGAACATTTTAACGGCTGCATTTGGACAAGCAGGCCAAAGCTGTATCAGTCTTCAAAAACTTTATATCCACAATGAGGTTAAAGAATCACTCATAAAACTCCTTGTCGACGGCTGCAAAGACATTGTGTTAGGGGACCCTAGTGATCAAAAAACTAAATTGGGACCATTAATCAATGAAGATAGCCTTCAACGCGTTCAGAAATTAATTAATCAAAGTGTTAAGACTGGAACCGAAATCATTACAGGAGGCAAGAGGAGAAACAACTCCTTTGAACCCACTATACTTACTAAACTCGATATAAATGACCCCATTTCTACTCAAGAGGTATTTGCTCCATTATTTATAGTCGAAGAGTTTAATAATTCAGATGAACTCTTTCAAATAATAAATAAATCTCCATATGGTATCCACGTAGGCATATACTCAAGCAACATAAAGCTGGCAATGAGAGCCTGGAATGAATTAGAATGTACGAGTGTGGTATTTGGCCATGTCCCAACCTGGCGCTCAGATAAAATGCCCTATGGGGGGATAAAAAATAGTGGTTGTGGTCGAGAGGGCCTAAAATATGCTATTGAAGAAATGACTGAGCTTAAATCATTAGTCATTAAAAAATAAAAAAACGCTGAAACATAAGTTTCAGCGTTTTTTATTGATCTGTAAGTTAGCTTTAACTACCAGCTATTTTGAACATTTCCATGTATTGATCAATATTTTTAAATACTGTAAAACCCAACACACCTGAAGCAGCAAGTCCAACTAAGATCGTCACAATACCAGGCTTGCCTTTAGTATCTTCTTCAAGTAATGCTTCATCACTTGATGCACTTTGAGCTCTTTTTTGAGTCTTGGCTTGAGGCGCAGTAGCTGTTTGTGTACCTGCAGTTTTAAGCTTAAGGGTACCGCCACCGGCATTAGGGTCTACTTTGAGTGTTTCATCTGCTGCAACAGGCGCTTTAATTTTGAGTGTTCCAGAGGCACCTTGAGTTGGACCAGAAGCTTTAATCTTAAGTGTTCCACCACCATCAGGTGTTTTAATCTTAAGTGTTCCACCACCATCATCAGGAGATTTAACTTTAAGTGTTCCACCAGTATTCGCTTGCTCAGTTACTGGAGCTTGAATCTTAAGTGTCCCCGCTGAAGAAGGTTCTGCGGCAACAGGCGCTTTAACACGTAATGTCCCTGCCGAAGCTGGTCCTGAAACTTTAATTGTCCCCGTATCAGTTGAAGCTGGGTCAGCAACTTTAAGTGTAGAAGCTGCATCTTTTTGAGGAGGTAATTTAAGTTCTTGAGTCATCACTGTAGAATCAGTATTGCGAACTTCTGGGCTCTTAGTACCAGCTGAAGGGGGTCTTAAACGAATTGTTTGACTCGCAGTCAAAATACCCGAAAGCTGCTTTTTACGCTCTTTAATAACTTTTAGGTGAACTGTATCAGTATAATTTTCACCATCTAAATTAATATTCTGTGTACTTGGTGATACACGCTTTAATTTAGTGGTATCTGTATCACGAATCATTAAAGGATCGGTTTCAGCCGTTTCTATCTGTGGAGATTGACCAGTTTGAGAACCTAAGTTTACTGTCTCTGTATTTTCTATATCACTTTTATTATCAGACATTTTTATTTCTCCTAAATCTACAGTTGCTTGAAGTCAGGAAGACCTCGGACTGTCATTTTTTTATAAGGTGTACCAACTGGACTAATCAATCTACCCGTTACGAAAATCAAAAGATTGGTTTTTTCTGATCTTTCACCTTTGTTTTGGAAGAATCTTCCCAAATAAGGTATATCAGAAACATAAGGTATTGAGTCGTCAACAGAATATACTGTCTCTTTTACTAAACCACCAATTAAAAGTGTTTCACCGTCCCAAATCTGAGCTCGAGTTTCTACTTGGCGTATGGATACAATTGGCATCGCGTAGTTAAAAAAGTTCGGGTAAGTAATACTATCTGTAAAGTTAGTTAAATCAGAGTTCAACTCAGTATCATAACCAAGAAGCTCAACTTGCTGGGGATTTAAATCCATACTAATTGTATTGTTATCTGCTGATACTTCTGGGGTTACTTCAAGGATAACGCCTATATCACGAGCTTCACCAAATGTTGGAGTCGTTGGAATAATTGCATCCGCGTCTAATTGAGCCTCTTCCCATTCTTCTGGGAGGAAACGCTCCTCAACAACACGTAAGACAACTGTATTACCACTTTGGGTCACTGCATTAGGAGAGCTAAGAACTTCAGAAGTATCTGATTGATCTAGAGCTCGAACCATCATTTGCAGTTCTTGATTACCAAAAACTAAATCAGCTGCTAACTGAACGGGGCCTTCTTGTGAAGTCACAATTTCATTTATACCGCGAATGTTGTTATCAAACCTTTCTGCAGCAGTCGCACCATCATTTGATTGTGCAAAAATCCTATCACCTGTCAGAGTATGATTTGGTGTTCTTGGTCCTGTCCAACGCCACATAAAGCCCAATTCTTGAGTTGTATTAAAATCAACATCAATGAATTTAGTTTCAACTGAAATTTGGGCACTTGGTCGACCTAATTCATCAATAATACGTTTTATCAACTGAATGTTAGCTGCGGTATTTGTAACTACTAAACGATTGACGTTACTCACAAAAGAGATTTTTGCTCCAGCAGGAAAAGTAACACCTGATTTCTGGAAGTAATCTTGCCAATTTGTTTCTCCAGAATCACGTACTAAGCCATCATCGGTTAAGCCGTCTCCAGCATCTCCAACCACTTCAATCATAGACAAAGGCACATCAAAGAAGACTGTCTCTGTTTCTTCTAGTGGATAGTCTGGATCAGCAATGTAAACAGCATGATTGTCAATCTTAACTTTAAGACCAAGGATTTCAGTAATTTGATTAATTAATTCTCCTAATTGCATATCTTCAACATTTAGGAATAAACGTGCTTCTTTATTTTGATTATCAGTTGAAGTAATAGCTTCAGGTTCATCAAAGCCACCATCATCAAAGCCACCATCATCAAAGCCACCATCATCAAAGCCATCATCGACCGCTTGGTCTACTGAAGGAGCTTGGGCGGCCTTAGCTTTTGAGGCGAAGTAAACTATATTGATCCCTTTACCTTCAGGATCGGGATCAAATTCTTTCGATTTGCGAATTAAATCTTCAACTATTTCACTTATACCTTGTCCATCATAACTAACTGAAGGTATATATATTCGTCTTAAACGATCGTGAATAGATGTTTTATTTTCAGCATCAACATTAATACTTGTAGAATTTAATAACTCCGCATTTAAATCTGCGCTCACACGAATTTTATCTTCCCATTTCCAAGAAGTTTCAGCTAACAAATCCGCTTGACTAACTCTATTTCTTTGCTTACCTAGGATTTTGATTTCTTCGTATGCACGAAACATAAGATGACTCGCAGGGATATTGAACTTATCAATAATCAACAAATCTTCTAACTCTTCTCTACATCTTTCGTATTCACCTTGGTCAAAATAAATTTGGGCTCTTTGCATTTTAACATCAATTGATTCTTTTTTAGCAAGCTCCTCTTGAGTGATTTGTTCTTCACCAACAAGTTGCTTATACTCTTCTTGAAGGATGAGTTCATCAATTTCAGCTAGTTTCGCCTGATAGAGTTTCTTATTATCAGGATCAATTTCAATAAGCTCTTTTAAGTATGATTGAGCTAATTCAAATGACTTATTTTCTTTGGCATTATTTGAATTGGAAAGTTTTTCAGAAACTAAATTTTTATAGACTAGAACTTTTAGTTTTTCAACATTTTCTAATTTATTGATTAATCTGTTAGAAGAACTCTGTGCACTTTTGTACACTTCTTTTGCTTTCGCCAAAAACTTTAATGCGGCATGGTTTGATGAATCTTCTACTGCAGCCATCGCCTTGTAGTAAAAGCCATCTGCCTCAAGCTCTAATTGCTGTTTTCTAATTTGCTCATTGTTAACAAGAGTTGTTGTGTCAACAGTTTCTTTTTCACTATTTTCTTGTGCAATGACACTGGTAGAAAATAGAGATGTAAGAAAGAATAGAGTCTTGGCATAGTTATTAATTTTATCCATAATTATCACCTAAATTTTCTTGAAGTCAGGAAGCCCTGGCACTTGATTTATTCTTAATGGCAGGCCACTCTCAGTTATCAAACGAGCCGTTATAAACATGAGTAAAGAGCGTTTTTCTGAAGCCTCACCCTTATTTTGGAATAATCTACCCACAAATGGAATGGCTGATATATAGGGAATTGAATCATCTACAGTCCAAACATTCTCTCTAATTAAGCCACCAAGAGTAAAAGTTTGTCCATCCCATAATTTGACTCTTGTCTCAATCGATCTGACTTCAAAAATCGGCATTGAGTATATAAATTCAGCTTGATAAGTAAAAGGGGATCCATTTATATCAAAAAGCTGAAGTTCTGTGGAAGTATTCAAATCTGTATCATAGCCTAAAAACTCGATAAACTCGGGATTAACTTCCATGGTAATTACTGTGTTATTTGGGTCAACTTCAGGAGTTACACTTAAAACAAAGCCGATATCTTTTTCTTCACCAAAAGTAGGTGTACTAGGCACAATTTCAGTACTGTTACTAAATTCACCTTCTTCCCATTCTTCAACAAACTGTTGTGAGGTAACGACGCGAATCACCGCAGTTTCTCCGCTTTTTGTAAGCACATTTGGGGCCATGAGAATTTCATTGGTATCGGATTGATCCAATGCTCGAATCATCATCTGTAATTCTTGGTTACCAAATATTAAGTCAGCGGCCAGCTGAACCGGGCCTTCCTGACTAGTTACAACCTCATTAATGCCTCTGATATTGTTATCGAATCTTTCACCACCACTTGCAGGAGTATTCGATTGTGCAAAAATCCTATCTCCAGTTAATGTGTGATTAGGTGTACGTGGACCCGTCCAACGCCATAAGAAGCCCAATTCTTGCATCGCATTCCAGGTGATATCTACCACTTTTGCTTCCACATTTACTTGGGCAGCACCGGTATTTAAGTTATTAATTATATCTTGAATTAATTGATTATTATTAACTGTGTTGGTTACGACTAAACGATTAACACTTGCGACATAAGACAACTTTGCTCCTGCAGGAAAAGTAACACCCATGTTTTTAAAGTAATCTGACCAATTTTGACCTGCTCCATCACCGCCTCGTTCACCAAGACCTGAATCAACTAAATCTAAACTATCTGAAGTCGGTATTATCTCTAACATCCCTGCTGGTACATTAAAGAATTTCGTCTCCATCAATTCAAGCTTAACGTTAGGTTCAGCTATGATAACAGTGTGCTCCTCAATCTTCATATTAAGCCCCTGAGATTGAACTATAAGTTCAAGTAATTTGCCCATGGGAACTTTTTCTACATTGAGGCGTACGGGATAGTTATTGACCGTTTGAGGGGCACTATCTTGAACTACAGCTTCATCTTCGAAGCCTGCATCATCAAAACCGCCATCATCAAACCCGCCATCATCAAAACCATCGTCTAAGTCATCAATCGCCGCTTCTTGTGGAGCGCTAGAAGCCTTGGTTTCACGTAAAAAGACAATATTTACACCCTTACCTTCAATATCTTGCTGCTTACTAATCTCTATAAGCTGTTCAATAACTTCCGCAAGAGGCTCACCTTCATAATTGACTACAGGGATTTCAATTTCTAGTTTTTTATAAATCTCACCAAAATTATCGTCGTCTCTTTCTACATTACTTACGAGCACGTTGGCTTTATCTGCCGATTTGACAATTGGATCCACCCATTTCCATGAATTTTCAGCAGAAAGTTCCTCAGATAATGAATCCTGTCTTTCAGCGCCTTTCTCTTTGACAATTTTTGCTAACTGAAATTTTAAATGACTCGCATCAACATTAAAGGGATCTAAAGTTAATATTTTATCTAATACCTCTAATGACTTGATATAATCGCCAGTACTTTTTAGTATCTTAGCTTTCTCATAATAGACTCTAACTTCATCGTTGACGTCTTGGACCTCAGTGTTAATTGCATCAGCATTAACCGATTCAACGTACTCAAGTTCTTTAAAACGATTATTTAAATCCTCTTGTAAGGCTAAGTATTTTTTCTTGTTTTCTGGATCTAATTCAATGGCATGATCAAGGAGGTCTTTTGCTTTTTGAATTTGTCTGGTGCTATTAGCTCTCTCAACAGTATTCAAAATTTCGTCTATTTGGTACACCAAGTAATCGACTTCTATACTCTTCAGCTCATTTTCCAAAGCCACCACAGCATCTGATGACGAAGCTAAAGTTGCTAAACTTGCAAAAGCTTGTGTAATACCAGTGTCTAAACCATCGACAAAACCAGCATTTAAACTTTTTCTTAATTTTGATACCTTAATTTTTAGTTCTAAATATAGCTGTTGCTTGCGCACAACTTCATTACTTTTGACAACTGAAGAAGAGACATCATCCTTTTCATTTGATAAAATCTTATCTGCAACTGAATCTGCATCTTGGGCTTGCAGTGAAGCTACACAAAGGATTTGGTATATAAAAGTTTTCCCAAACTTGATCATATTAGTAACCCCTACTAAAGCCTTTTGAAATCAGGCAAACCACTTAAGGTGCCAGGACTAACAGGAAGGCCTGATGGGTCAATTAATCTAGCTGTAACGAAGATAATTAAGTTTTGTTTTACAGATCTCTCACCATTTGAAGTGAAAAATCTTCCTAAGAATGGAATATCACCTAGGTAGGGAATTTTATCTTCATAAGTTGTTTTATTTTCACTAATCATCCCACCAAGCGCTAGTGTTTCGCCATCCCATACACGCACTGTTGTATCCACTGTACGAGATTCGAAAATTGGCATACTAAACTTCTGTTCAAAAGCGGTATACACTGTGACTGTAAAAGGGTTGCCAATGATGGGAATGAAAGTCACTTCTTGGCCAACTAACATATCCACATTAAATGTATTATCATATTCTACGAACTCAATAACTTCTGGCTTGAGTTGTAATTCAATGACACGTTGATCGGGATCGATTTGTGGAGTTACTGTTAATACTGCACCAATATCACGAGGCTCACCAAACACTGGTTTCGAGGGCGTCACAGTTGAAGCACTACCACCATCACCTTGTGAGTTTTGTTCTACTTCTGGCTCCTCCCATTCTTCTGGGAAATAACGCTCTTGTACAACACGGATCTTTGCTGTATGACCATTTTGAGTTGTTACTTTAGGCGCATTAAGAACATCTTCACCACTTCTTTGTTGGATAGCACTAACAAGGGTATTAAATGTTGTATCACCTAAGATTGAAGCGAATTTAAATGTGCCTTGACTAAGGCCAGGGGCACCTAGTACAGACCCTAGACTTCTCACTGCAGACTCCAAACCATCGCCACCTGCACTTGTCAGATCACCACTTTTATCAAGGCTAAAACCATCACTCAAAAAATCATTTAGTGAACCATTTGGATCGCCATTCACACCACCGACATAACTTGGATCTCTACCAATGTAACCAGCATTCGGATCTGTAAATCCAGAACCGTCTTCAATACGGGCTATTGACCACTCAAATGCAAGCTCATCAATGTCATCTTGGTTGATCTCATAAAACTTTGATTCGATAATTATTTGGTTTTCAGCCGGAGCCAATTCCTTAATAATGCGATCAATCTTACCATGCTCAGCAGGTGTATTTTTAACAACAAGTCGATTTACAGATTGAACAAAAGAAATTTCTGAGCCCGCATCAAACTTTACACCAAATTCATCAAAATATTGACGAACATCTTTAGCTGTACCATCACCTGCACCTCCACCAACGTCATCAATAAGGCTTGCACCTGCAGTATCTAAGTTTGGCTCAATCAAATCTAGGAAACCTGCAGGAACATCGTAGAAACGCACTTCCATTGTATCGAGAGGAATACTTTTGTCAGCAATAATTACTGCATGCTCAGTGACTTTATATTTTAAATCTTGCTGCAGACAAATGAGCTCAATTATCTTTAAAATTGGCACATCACTTAATCTTAAGGAAACACCATTTTGTGCTGGTGCACTTGCAGCTACTTCTGCACCTTCTTCAAAGCCACCTTCTTCACCAAAAGCACCTTCTTCACCAAAAGCATCTTCTTCACCAAAGGCATCTTCAGCTGGCGCTGAGGCTTCAGCTTTTTCATTAATACGTAAAATAATATTAACACCGCGCTTCACTGGATCAGGGTCATAGTCTTTAGACATCTGTTTTAAGCGGGCAACAATTGAATCTAATGAGTCATTATCAAAAACAACACTTGGGATCTTTATGCCGTTCAACTTATCAAAAACATCTTTAACTCTTGCATCGTCATTACGTATACGTCCATCGGTAGCAACATTGACCGCCGTGCCAATCTGTGTACTTGGTCTTAATGGCTGATTCCATTCCCACTCGACTTGAGCCAAGCGCTCTTCTCTTGTGGCTTTTCTTCTAGTTCTACCAAGCTCTTCTACTCGCACATTGACTCGACGCAATAGGGCCATTGCATCTGAATCAAAGGGGTTTGCCACTAAAATTTGCTCTAGTACATCTTTTGCATCCATGTATCTTCTGTTTGCAAATAAAATTTCTGCCTGTTCAAACTTAATAGCATTGGGTCTATCGACTTCCTCTTCTCTTATTTCACGAATACCCTCTTCGTCGACTTTGCGTACAAAAAGCAATTCTTCTTCAATAGCCATATAATCTTTGATCTTCGCATCAATCTCATCTTCTCTTTGCGGAGCAACTACCTTAGCTGCATTAAGAGTTGAAACTGCCTCAGAATATAAATCAGCATCCACTTCTTGCTGAGCTCTGGTCATTAGCTGACCTGCTTTGAGAACCATTGCCTCAGCTTTATTCTTTTTCGCTAACTCAACCTTCTCAAGAACATCTGCACGAGTTTTTGAAACACTAATAAATCCTGCTATAGCCATATCATAATTATCTATAGCTTTGTCATAATCACCAATAGCAAAACTTTTCATTGCTTTGTTCAATTTCAACTCAGACTCAATCAATCTTTGTTGACGGCGAATCTCTTCACTTCTTGTAACAGCAGAACGTTCTGGTGCTACTTTTATATCTTCGTTTTTATTTTCACTTAAAATCTCTTCTGAAACTTTCGACGCTTCATCTTGCGACATCGTCGACAGTGTCAGTGACATAGCCACAACTGCCGTCAATTTAGTAAACAATGACGTATTGTTCATATTTAAAAGTCCTCGTTCTCTATTGATAAAATTATTTAACAGGAGTTAATATCGATTTCCTACTATCGATTTCAAACTCTTCATTTGTTTTTCTACTGAATATAATGGCTTTCAAGACCTTTTCTTCGCCAATTCTGCGCCATCCCCTAAAGTCTACAACCTCCTTAACTCCATCTAGACCAATGAGCTCATGCTTTGAATCGTCCGCCACAAAAGACGTTTTACCATCAAGATTATTGTAAATCAGGACGCCACTACTATTAGGAGGATAGATGTATTTACCCTTTTTAACAGACAATACATTTCCTTCATCCTTCTTTACTGATAGGACGACCTTTCCATCTACTTTTTCAATATCAACTAAACTATAGCCACTATCGAATATAGACCCGCCGATCCGAACCCATCTAGTTTTCTTGCGCCTGTCTACAAACTGAATTTCCCACCTGCCCTTATCAGCACCGTTGATCTGATCAGATTTGTAAATAAAATCCAAGGGCCTAGCTTTCTTTGGCTTTGCCTGGATGTAGTTCAGTAAAGATGGATAACTTGATGGATCGTCAATTAATGTGGGCACTCCATTGATACCAACCATGATCTCATCATAATTACTAAAAGCATCCTTATCCCTATCTTCTAAAGCATCCTCTGGATTATTGGGATCCATGTTATGTTCTGCTTCAACAGTATCTGGTATACCATCACCATCGCTATCGCCAGCAACATCCCCATCTTTCTTGACTTTTACTTGAGTTTTACACCATGGACATTTCCTAAAATCATCGTGAAAAACTCTTTCACACTCTTCATTCCTACACACGAGATACTGACCATTCTCAAAAACTGTCTCCAATCTCGTAGCTTTTACAGGCTTTGGCTTCTCAATATCTCCAGAAGCCACTACTACCGGCTTATTACCACTCAGCTTAATCAATTCAATGGGATTAACATCAACAGTTGCAACAACAAACACTGCAACAACAACTAAAGCTGCCATCACAATGATCAACAATACCTTTTCAACATTAGCTTTAATAAAATCTTTCATACTATTTTTCCAGGTAAGTTTCTTTAAATTGAATCCAATCCAAACTAATCGTAACAGTTTGTAGCGGTGCTTCAAAAGCTTTTATATTAACTCGCTCTTTAGGCTTTTCTTCCACCTCTACCTCTTCCTCTAAAGGAAGTCCTGTATCAACACCCGTCAATAGATCATCAATACTCTGAGCAACTGGCTTCTTATCTTCCTCCTCAACTTCAACTTTCTTGGAAAGATTCAACGGGTTAAGGTCTTTATCTACCTGAGCATCTGTAACTAAACGCACACTATTAACACGATAATAAAACTGCTTATCGTTACTAATCTTATTTAATAAGCTCCCAAAACTATTTGGCTCCATCTGCAAAACTAATGAAAAGGTGTAAACTTTGGCATAACTCTCTTTCACGACAGTCTCTGCTAAAATATTTGGACGCCCTATACTCGTAATAGATTTTACAGAACTACTGGCAATAATTTTAACCAAGTTCTCCACAGCCATCAGCTGCTCCATAACCTTAACTTTATCCCTAGGCTCCATTTTAAAGATTCTAGAAACCTCGTCATCAAAAGAAAATTTAAATTCTTCTGCTAATTCGACATTTGAGCTACTACATATATTGCGCAAAGACTCCAAAGACTCCAAAAACTTATCTTGTACATCTTCTGCGCGCATCTGCGCAACTGCTGATTGATCATGATTAAAAGATTCAATTAGCTCACCATAGTACTCATTGAAACCCGCTTTCAAAACCTCATCATTTTTCTTGGCCAATGTATCATTAGACCCATCCAAACGAAACTGTGTAGCATTAATTTGCTGAGTATCATTACCCAGGCGAACTTTATCTTCCTGTAGCTTCTTAGTTTCTGCCTTATAAACGAAAGACAACTTAAACAACACAACACTCACCACAATAACCACAAGCAATAAACTAACATTTGCTTTGTTATCTTTTATAATTCCTAAAATTTTATCTTTCATTGATCAACTCTACCAATATTCTTTACACCCAACTGAGCTTTAAAGTACGCGAAGGCCTTATTTTTACTTTGTCGCTTTTCTAAAGGACCCGTTATACCAGGAGGATCCACTAACACATATGGAGAAATGGCAATATCCTCTAACATCTTAGACAAAACTTTCTGTTTTTTACCTGTAAAATCCAATGCTGGATACTGAACATAATACCCTTCAATAATCACAGAACCCACATCGGTTAATTGAGTTTGACTATGCAAGGCTTTATCCCTTTCAGCTTTCTTCGCGGCAAACTTACTAAGTTCTTTCGTTTCTTGCTTAATCTGCCCCTGCTGAACACTAAGGGCTTTACCTGCCTGCGGAGTGATCGAAGTAATCCACAAAGGCTTTGGCTTATACTTCCTTAAATCATTCAGAAAGCTCACCCATTCATAACGCTCTTCATTTAAAAGCTCCAATGCAGCAATTTTCGCCTCAACTGCAGTCTTTCTTTTTGTTTGCGCAGTGATTTTATCTAAGATTTTCTTATAACCATCAATTTTAACTGCTTTACCATCAATTTGACCATGGTAATGCAAACGCTCTCTAAAAGAGCCGGCTAAAATTATTAAGGGGATTAAAATCGCCACCGCAGCTGAAGCATAATTATAAGGCATTTTACCTTTTTTCATAATCTGCTTCTTAAGCGACTCTGGCGTCAGTGAGATCTCAACAGGACATTCACTAATCCTTAGAACTAGACCTATAACTTCACTAAATAAATGTGCTAGCTCCGCCAACTCCTGCCTATCGACGTCAGCGCCTAATGTGACACCATTTTGAAAGGGGTTAAAATACTTCACATCAATTTTCATCTTTTCTTGAAAGAAAGTCTCTGTAAATAACATAGTTGAACTACCTCCAGATAAATGCATAATCTCTGGCTTAGCACCTTTCTGCTGGTTTTTAAATATGTTAATAGAACGACTGACCTCACCATGTAAACGCGTCATCACGTTTCTTACAATCTTAGAAATTGTAGCAGCCACTTCAGATTCAGGTTCTTCATAAGCCCCACCCAATGCAACAAAACCGTGACGCCTCTTCAACTCTTCAGCTTCTTCTAAACCAATACCAAATTCTTTTGCCACTTGTTGCGTAACTGCATGCCCCGCAATTGGTATGTTTCTCGAAAAGAAACTTGTGCCGTCAGAAAAAATCAAGTTAGACACTCTGGACCCAATATTCAGAACCATCGCACACTTATCAAAACCAATGCGATTGACGCGGATAGCATTATAAGAACTTGATGTTGCAATATCGACAATTTCTACTTTTAGGCCGCACTCTTCAACTGCCGAGACTAATTCTTCAACAATCTCATTTTTGATTGCCACAAACATCACTTCCACTTCTTCAGCATCTGGCGATGAAATTAATTGATAATCCCATATGACTTCATTCATTTCAAAAGGAACATTCTGCCTAGCTTCAAACTCAACCACTTGACGGATCTTTTGAGCATCATCACCAACAGGAGGTAACTTTACAAATTTAGTGAATGCCATTTGCGCTGACAGACTGATATAAGCCTTCTTTGCTTGAACCCCACGCTCTTGCATCACTTTGGATAAAGTTGATTTTAATAAAGCTGAGCGATTACTCTCTGTTTGGACTTCATCGTATTCACGATGCCCAAACCTCTCGAGCGTAATAACCTTATGATCGACCTTGAACTCACCAAGCTTTACACTTGATGCACCAACATCAATTGTGACTACTGATTCTGAAGCCATGAATTAGACCTATTTTTGTTTAGAAATTTTTGGAAATACCTGCCACTGTGTCCCAGCCCACGGACTCTCATCCTTAGACATAAAGACACCATCAACAGAATCTAAGTTTTCACTGTCGAATACTCGCTCAGTAAACCCAGTAGCTAAAGCTTTCTGTCTTTTCCCGTTTTGTACATAAATTTTAGTATCTAATTGAGTTTTACCATCAACTTTAAATACCGCATAAACACTCAAATCTTTAGCGCCTTTTACGCCACCCAAATAGCGATTAACCGAGGATTTTCGCAGCTTAACGCGTCCTTCATCGCCTGTTAGTGCCAAGGCATCCATCATACACCCTTACTAGCTTGTCCACCAAAAATATTAAAAATAATATCTTCAGCGACACACCTAATCTCTACTAAGTCTTTCTTTGTCTTGTATTCTTTTGGTTTGCGATCTTGGTATAAATTGTTTTTTGGTTGGTTCCTTTAACTTATAAAAGTTAAAAGACCTCAATTATACTTTGACTCTTTCATTCTATTGTTTTCTTCCTTTCAAAGATCTTATATCGAAGTGCTGTTCTCAGCGCTTGATATTTGAATTATACGATAGTAACGGGGTAATAAGTCTTGTAAAAAGCACTCTATAAAGACCGAAGTCTTAAAGAGGTTAGTCTTTTTCATTCCTTAAAAAGGAGGTGATCCAGCCGCTGGTTCCCCAACGGCTACCTTGTTACGACTTCATCCCAGTCACTAAGCCCACCTTCGGCGTCTGCCTCCTGCAAGCAGGTTGGCGCAACGACTTCGGGTGAACTCAGCTCCCATGATGTGACGGGCGGTGTGTACAAGGCCCGGGAACGTATTCAATGAGCCGTAGCTGATGCCCATTTACTAGCGATTCCATCTTCATGGAGTCGAGTTGCAGACTCCAATCCGTACTGAGACCGGTTTTGGGGATTCGCTCCATATCACTATGTCGCTGCCCTTTGTACCGGCCATTGTAGCACGTGTGCAGCCCCGGGTGTAAGGGCCATACTGACT
>NZ_ABCK01000032.1 GCF_000170755.1 Lentisphaera araneosa HTCC2155 | reverse complement strand
TTATTTCTCTATCCCATGTGATATAGATCGCTATTTGCTCGATGTATTATTTACGTTGAAGTGTAGCTGCGAAGGCGCCGTCGTGTTGAGGACAGGGGTAGAGCTGGCGAGATTCGCTGAGTTCGAAGTCGGGGTGGCTCTTGATGAAGTTTTCGACTTGTTGGATGTTTTCGGCGGCTTCGATGGAGCAGGTGGAGTAGCAGATACGTCCGCCGGCTTTGAGCATTTTTGCGGCTTGCGCAAGGATTTCTGCTTGGAGTTCAACAAGTTCATTGACTTTCTTTTGAGAGAAGGACCAGCGGGCATCGGGTTTACGACGTAGGACGCCAGTATTGGAGCAGGGAACATCGAGCAAAATGGCATCGAATTTTTCTGAGTAATCGGAGCTGCGGGCATCAAGGCACTGAACTGTAACATTGCTTTGATGAGCGAGGTTTTCGCGCAGGCGTTCTAGGCGTTTTTCTGAAATGTCCGAAGCAAAAACTTGTCCAGTTCCCTCAAGCAGGTGCGAGATCATTAGTGTCTTACCGCCGGGAGCCGAACATAAATCGGCAATGACTTCATCTTTTTGCGGTTTCAGCAAAGAGATGCAAAGGCTCGTGGCGGGGTCTTGAATATAGAAGTTTTCTTGTGGAGTTTGAGAAATGAATTTTGCTGCATCATTGATTTTATAAAACTGAAAGGGTGAATCCCATGCCAGATCTTCTAAGGGAGATAAGAGATCATGATTATCGTAATTGATCAGGCGGCAGTTCAGTTCAGCTTCGAGGCTCAAAGTGGAAGCAAAACTTTGCACTTGTTCAGCAGAGAAACTCTTCTTCCAGTTTTTTTCGAGTTCGCTCCCCAAATTAAGGTCGTTTTGCGCCTCTCGCAAAAGGTTTTCCTTTTGATCCACGAGCTTGTGAAAAAAAGAGTTGAGGAAATTAGCTTCATGTTTGGAGAGAATCTTTTTTGCGGCCTCGACTGCGGAGTCCGCAAAACCCTGAGGAGTGATCTTATCCATATAGAGCATCGCGGCCATCGAGGGGAGAAGCAGGTGCATAACGCGACCACGCGGACGTTTTTGGCTGAGTTTTTTGACGATTTTTTCGAGGCTTTCTTTTTTGCGAAAGACGCAAAGGCAAAGTTGGCTCGCACGCTTGAGGTCACTCTCGTGATTACCACTGCGACGCAGACGGTTCAATTCGAGGTCAAAATTGTGGGATTGCGTCCAATTTTTCAGGACTTGTGTCGCGAGGCTGAGAGTTTTGAATGTTTTATTGTCTTTCATAGAAAAGGGCTTAAGTTTGGGCTTATTATTTTAAACAAGTGAATAGGGTTTTGTGAAAAGTCAATTTATTGAATTCGGGCTCGACTTAGTGGCGCGAACTTTTATGTATACAGTGCCATACGATGGTGCGAGTGTAGGGGTCTTTTTGGGTAAGCAAGCGAACGTGCAATTGACTTGGCTCGCAGGAGCTGCGGGTTTCCAGGCTTTATTCATGTATTTATTCATTTTGTCGAAGCGACCTGAATTCACTAAGCAGCAATGGGCGAATTTTGGACTTTTTTCTTTGCCCGCAGTAATCCTAGTTCTCTTTGGAACGGATTGGTTTCCCGTATTTGGAGCAAGGGGACATGGCTGGGCCTGGTTAGGTGGCGCGGCTTTATTATTTATGGGCTTCCGCCAGCATTTAGATTCCATGCAAATCCCCACAAACTTGTGGCAGGCACAAAAGGCTTCAAAAGAAATTGAAAAGCATAGTGGCTTGAGTCTGAGTAAGAAGGCTTTAGTCGCCAGTTTGCTGGCCTTGCCCTTCTTAGGTCTCAACGGTATCACCTATGCTGCGGCAATTCTCGTTTTCCTCTGCATTTTCAGGGTGGATGCGCGTAGAGCTTGGTTGGTATCTTTGATCATTTCGTCACCCGTCTTATTTATGAGACAACTCAGTTCGAGTGCAGACTTTTTTAATCAACAGGTTCCCGACTTTTTACCCATCGTACTGGTGTATCTCGTGGGGACAGTTTTAGCATTCTTTGGCGCGGTTGTGACTGAAAAAATATTGCTTGGAGGTAAAGAGCGCCAATTAGCTTTTGCTCAAATGATTCCAGCCATGCTAGTTTTAGCGTTTACCGCTCACTTTGAAAAACGCCATGTTTTTTCTGGTATGCCCGTTATGGGGACTGAAGCCAAATTGATTGTATGGGGAGACGAGGGCAAGGCGCAGAACGTTCGTAATGAGATGTTAGAGATCTATGCCAAGATCAATGATTCCTTGAGTCTCTATCAAGATGATAGCGAAATTAGCTTGCTTAATAAGTCGGCACACTTAGAACCGGTTAAGTGTTCTGACTTACTTTGGGAGAACGTCATTTTGGCGAAAAGTATGTACGATTTAACGGAAGGGAACTTTGATGTTACAGTGGGTCCTTTGATGCGTTTGTGGGGTTTTTATTCAAAGCAAGGTGAAGCTCCGAGTGATCAAGAAATTGATGAGGTCTTAAAAATCACTGGCTTTGACAAAATAGTTTTAGATCCTGAGCAGAAGACGGTTTTCTTCAAAGTTGAAGGCATGGTTTTAGACTTTGGCGGGATTACCAAGGGTTACGCTGTAGATAAAGTGATTGAGATGTTACAGAAACGAGGTTATGAACGTGGCTTAGTTGATCTCGGTGGAAATATTCGCGTTTTAAAAGAGTCACCGCCCGATCGAGAGTTTTATCCCATGGGGATTCGCGATCCTCGCAATCAAGCGCATCAGATCACCCGAGTTGATATGTTGAATAATGCGATTTCAACGAGTGGCAATTATGAACGTTACGTCACTTATAAGGGTGTTCGTTACCCTCACATAATTAACCCTAAGACGGGCCGTCCGCAGATGGGAGTGGACTCAGTCAGCGTTATTTGTCCAGAAGCTGTGTATGCAGATGCACTTTCTACGGCGTTTTTTCTTGGCGGAGAGCAATTGTTGAATAGATTAGATGGTACATTTAAAGAATTGTCGGTGATGATGTTGGATTTTGATGATAAAGGACAATTAGAACAATCAATTTTACGAGGCCCTCATGTGGAAGGCTGTCAGTTAAGTTTAAGAGGAGAAAAGTAATGCGTTTTGTTTTATTAGTATCACTATTGGTGAGTTTGGGTTTAGGAGCTAAAGAAAAGCTGCCTGTTGATAAAAGTTTACAGTTGGGTGAACTCAAAAATGGCATGAAGTACATTTTGCGCCACAATCAGAAGCCTCCAGGCAAAGTATCGATCTATTTACATGTGAGCTCGGGTTCTCTCGACGAAGATGAGAATCAATTGGGATTAGCCCACTTTTTGGAACACATGGCTTTTAATGGTTCGGAAAATTTTGCACCAGGTGAATTAATTAAATATTTTGAATCCATTGGTTTAACTTTTGGCATGCACCAAAATGCTTTCACTTCTTTTGACCAAACAACTTACTCTCTCGATCTTCCTTCAACGGATAAAGCAACTGTAGATAAAGGTTTGCTTTGCATGTCAGATTTTGCCTATCGCCTTAGCTTAGTTGAGTCAGAAATTGACCGTGAGCGTGGGGTTATTCAAGAGGAAGAAGTGGCGCGTGATAGCTTGGGTTATCGCATGCTTAAGAAATCCCTACCAGAAATTCTGCCTAATTCCCGCATTGCAGAACGTTTACCCATCGGTAAAATGGAAATCATCAAAACTGCTCCTCGTCAAGCTTTCGTAGATTTTTATAAGAAGTGGTATAAGCCCGATAATACGACTTTGATCATTGTTGGTGATGCCGATATGGAAATGGTTGAGGAATTGATCGAGAAACATTTTTCTGCTTGGCAAGGTAAAGTTGACGAACATGCAAAGCCGGAAGTAAAGGCTTATACAGAAGATCGCGTGGTGATTTTGACGGATCCTGAATTGACGACTTCGGAACTGACGCTTTATGGAATTGAGCCTGAAGTTGAAGTTTTAAAGACTGAGGATGATTACTTACGTTCGCTTAAAGATTCGGTGATTTCTTGGATGGTGAACCAACGTTTAGCGAAATTAAAACAAACAGGTGATGCGGCATTCCTATCGGCTAGTATTGGACGTGGAGATTTATGGAATGCGGCGACCATGAATCATGTGGGAATTACAGCGAAGAATGAACGCTGGGAAGAAGCTGTTAAGCAAGTCTTGACCGAACTCAAGCGTTTGGAGCAACATGGTTTTGACAAAACGGAATTAATCAAAGCCAAGAAAGCTCAGGTGTCTTCATTAGATAAAGCGATTCAAAGTTATGGCAATATGAGTAATGGCCAGATTGTCAGAGGCATTAATAACGATGTGACCGAAGGTGTCTTATCCATGTCTCCCATGCAAGAAAAAATCTATCTCGAAAAGTATTTAGATAAACTTAATCTTGTGCAACTCCATGAAATCTTCTTAAAAAATTATACTAAGGGGCACCGTTTAGCAATGGTGCAGATGCCAAACTCAGCTGAAGTTCCCTCTGAGGCAAAAGTGAAAGAACTTTTGGATGAAATGGCGAAAATTAAGACAGAAGCTGGTGAGTTTGCAGCGATAAAAGACAATTTACTTGAGAAAGAGCCTGTGGCTAAAGATCCTGTCACAGAAACAGTAGAAGAAGAATTGGCAATCACTGAGTTCAATTTTGAAAATGGTTGTGTCTGCCGTCATCGTCACATGGATTATGAAAAGGATCAAGTTTACGTAGAGCTTAATATTGCGGGCGGTGTTTTAGAAGAGAAGGAAAATGAACTTGGCCTAACTCGCATGGCGGGCATGGTTTTAAATCAAGCGAGTTCAAGTTTGATGAGTTTTAGCGATATTCGCGATTGGCGTATCGGGAAGAAGTTTAGCTTGCAAGCGAGCGTCGAAACAACTCGTGTTAAGTTTTCTCTAACTTCCACCAAGAAAGACCTCCCTTATGCCTTGGAGATGCTGCACATGTACCTCACCGATTACAAAATTGATGATAAGCTTTTTGAGCAAACTCGTGAGCAAGCTCTGGTGTCTTTAAAAGAGCGCCCTAAGAATTCTAATGCGATGTTGAGCAAAGGACTCTACGAGAGTGTGTGGAGCCATGAAAAACGTTTGAACCAATTTCTAGGAGAGGAATTTCTTAATTCAGTTCAACGTTCCGTAGTGGAAGCCTGGATACAAAAGATTCTCTATAATAACCCCATTGAAATGAGTATTGTTGGAGATATTAATCTCGAGCAAAGCAAAGCTTTAGTGGCCAAATTCCAAGGTTCATTAGCTAAGCGCCTTGACCTTAAAGAGATTCCGCTCACGATTGGTCAACCAAGCGGTGATGTAGCGGTGAAAGTTCCGGTGCAAACTAAGGATCAAAAATGCCTCATTTTGAGTGGTTGGAATATAACTGAAGTCAATGATAAAGAAGGTTTGGCACTCTTCCTCGCAGGGAAAATCGCCGCCACTCGCTTGTTCAAAGAAATTCGCGAAAAGCGCAATTTAACTTACTCAATCTTCAGTACCTATGCTCCTTCACGCCCCTTGCGTCAGAGCAGTAAATTTTATATTTACTTCACGGCTCAAATCGATAAAGTTGATCAAGCATCCAAAGAAGCGCGTGCAGTCGTTCTTAAACTAAGGGATGAAGGTGTCACTAATGAAGAATTGGATAAAGTTCGCAAACAGATGAAAAATATCTTGGACCAAGAATTAGTGAAGCCAAGCTTTTGGGTTAGTAAACTCGGAGCCCTAGATATTGAAGGCGACACTTTATTGCGCTACAAAACCTTGCAAGAAGATTATGCAGCGGTCACAGCTGAGCAAATTCAAGACTTAATGAAGCGTTGTTTCAAGCAAGAAAAAACCTTCCAAGTGATTACCATTCCGGAGGGAGATAAAGTCGCCAAGTAAACTCAAGACGAGTTTTAAGCAATGCCAATATATCTTTAGGGTCTTTAATATTTTATACATTAAGTTAACGAAAAATGCTCATTAGTTCTTTTTTCGATAAAAACTCACTTTTAAAATCATAAAGTCGATGCTTTGACGTTCATTGTATAAATGAATGATGGAGGTCGCTTTATGAAGTTTTATCAATGGCTTTGCTTTTTTGTACTCTTTAATGTTGGAGCTCAACACGAAGAAATAGAGCGCAAAGCCAAGGTGCTTCGCTCTGAAAGACTCCCAACTCAATATGAGAAGCTAAAAGCGCTTCACGAAAAATTTGGCGAGATACAAGCAGGCGATTGGTTGGCTCAGCATGAAGAATCGGGGCAGAGTGTCAAAGAATACATCCGCACCCGCCGTGTTCGTCGTAGTTCAGTCAAAAAATATATTTATATACAAAGAATTGGAAACTTCACCGAGACACAAAGCGAGATCTTAGATAAGACCAAGACTTATATGAGTTTATGTTTTGGGGTCGAAGTCAAAGAGCTCAAGGCCTTACCTGAAAAAGCTATTTCACCTTCAGGTCAACGCATTCATCCCTCCTGGGGTATGAAGCAGTTTTATACCAAGTACTTGATGGAGGATATTCTCAAAAAGCAAAAGCCAAAAGACGCCTTGTGTCTCATTGGGTTTACAGCGACTGACTTATACCCCGACCCCAATTGGAATTTTGTTTTTGGTATTGCGAGGCCACGCGATGGTTTGGGTTTGTGGTCGATTTATCGCAATGGCAATCCAGATGAAAGTCAGGAGGCCTATCAACTTTGTTTGAAGAGAACGATAAAAACAGCTATTCACGAAGCGGGACATCTATTTAGCATCAAACACTGTCTCGCATACAAGTGTGTTATGAATGGCAGTAACTCCCGGGAGGAATCCGATAGTCGAAATCTTTATTTTTGTCCTTCCTGCCTCTATAAGCTTTGTGGTAATCTTAAGATCAATTCGGGTGAACGCTTTGCGAGGCTCGCAAAATGTTGCGACGAAAATTCTTTTACTGAAGAATCCGAGTTTTTTAGGAGATCCATCAAGGCTCAAGCGGAGGAGTAAATTACTTTGAAGGGCTTGATTGACTCGGCTTTGCTTTGAGGATATCCCATACCAGTTGGCAGATGATTTTGTGTCCCTCAGGATTGGGGTGAATTCCATCGGGGAGATTCATTTTTGCGTGACCCGCAACCTCCTCTAGCATAAAGGGGATGAGTTCGATTTTATTTTTCTCAGCGAGCTTAGGGTAAACTTTTTCAAAGCTAGTCGCATAATCTTGTCCCATATTGGGGGGAGTTTTCATGCCCGCTATGATGATCCGAATACTAGGCTTTTTTTCTTTGCAATAATCGATAATACTCTGAAGATTTTTTTCCAACATTTCCGTGCTCAAACCACGTAAGCCATCATTCGCTCCGAGAGCAAGGATAAGAACGTCGACATCTTTTTTGAAGAGCCATTTCACTTTGCTCATGCCACCAGCTGAGGTGCTGCCGCTCGAGCCCGCATTGATGACTTTTGCAGAGGCCTTTTCTGCATCGAGTTTATTTTGAAGAAGCGCTGGCCAAGCCTCGCTTTCTAAAACGCCATAGCCAGCCGTTAAACTATCGCCTAGGCAAACAATGCGCTGCTCTTCAGCAATTGTAGTGAGGGCGAAAGTCAATATTAAGAAAAAGTATTTCATGTAATTCCGTGATTCATTTTTTCAGAATATAGACCAATGCTAATAGATGGCAATATTTAATAAAAAAGCCACTCAAAAGAATCGAGTGGCAATTGGCTGTCTTTACTTCCCAAACTTTGAAGTAATCTAATTGTTAGCCGGTGTCAAAAATTTTGATTTTTCAGGCTGAAATTTACTGAGGTCTTTTGTTTCTTTTATACGATTCTTAACATCGAATATTTCGATTTTTTCGTACTCGGAGCTTTAAAAAAGATGGCTTTGATAGCGAAAGCACTTGTCGACATGCTCATCGACATAGAGCAAGTTAAACTTTTGCTTGCTATCGTTAGGGGGTGAGCATTTTAGTATCGGTATCATTGGTTTTATATAAATTCTAAGGGTTTGGAGCTAATAGTTCATGGTATGTAAAAAGTCTATAATTTTTCATTAAAGTCATTATTTGCACTGAGTTTGAGGAATTTTTTGATAAAGTTTGAGTAAGCTCAAGAGGAGCATTTAATCAAACTTGAAAAAGAGATGCCGAAAGTGCCTATTAATGCATAAGGTTTCAACCACAGATGACTGTGGATCAATTTTAATGACGGAGAGTGTTTTGAGTGATAAGTCCGAAGCGATAGAATTTATACAAAAAATAAGAAGCCAAGTTGGCAAAGTAGTGATAGGTCAGGATGAAGTAGTTGAAAGGGTATTAATTGCTCTGTTTACTGGGGGACACTTATTGCTCGAGGGTTTACCGGGCTTAGCAAAAACACTCTTAGTCAACACCGTGGCAAAAGCTGTTGATTTAGAGTTTAGTCGCGTTCAGTTTACCATCGATATGTTGCCATCCGATATTCTGGGAAGTGAAATGCTCGACCAACAAAAGGGCGGCTTTTATGTGAATAAAGGTCCCGTTTTCACTAATTTACTTTTAGCCGATGAAATTAACCGAGCGGCACCAAAAGTGCAGGGTGCTTTGCTCGAATGTATGCAGGAACGCAAGGTGACCATTGGTAAAGAAAGTTTTCAGTTACCTTCACCCTTTTTGGTGATTGCCACACAAAATCCCGTTGAGCAGAGTGGGACATTTGAGTTGCCAGAAGCGCAGCTCGACCGCTTTATGATGATGCACCGTCTAGGCTACCCCAAAGAAGAGGAAGAATTCAGTATTTTGACTCAGCAACTCGGCTTAGGTTTAAACAAAAGTGAAAAAGGTGGAGCCGTTCCACAAAGTGCCTTTGATTTGATCGAAGATAAAGCAATTGGTGGTATTGAGCACTTGGTTAAAGTCATGGAAATGATTCAGACTGTACATGTGAGTGAAGTTTTTACTCAACATTGTTTACAGCTGGTGAGAAAAACTCGTGAAAACCCACTCATCGAAATGGGGGCGAGTCCACGTGCCGGCCTTGCCTTAGTTCAAGCCGCCCGTGCGAGAGCTTTTATTCATGAACGCGATTATGTCGTTCCCGAAGATTTATTTGCTTTGGCAGAGGATGTGGTTTTACACAGAATTCGTTTAACTTATGAAGCCTTGGCGGAAGGGCATAGTGGACGTGAGGTTTTAAATCAGAGTCTCAATCAATTGGGGTGATTTTTGGCCTCTACTCCCCCAGTTAATGACCATCTCGATGAGAAACAGTTTTCTCTAGCGGTCAAACGTCTCGCGGATAGCTTGGCTTATGGCGCTGATTCATCGCCGTTTTTAGGAGGTGGGATCGACTTTGTACAGTCGCGTCAATACATACCGGGCGATTCGGTGAAGTCAATTGATTGGCGCGTAACAGCGAGAACGGGAAAAGTATTTGTCAAAGAGTACGAAGCTCCCAAACAAATGCCGATGTATATTTTGCTTGATACTTCAGCTTCGATGTGTGTGAGCTCACTTAAGTTGAGCAAATATGCTTTAGCAGTACAAATTGCGACTGGCCTGGCACTTGTTGCGCAAGATCGTATGAGCCCCGTAGGTTTAATGGGCTGTGGTAGTAGGGAAAGGGATTTGCACTTTCAGCCGAGTTTGTCAAAAAATGTGCTTATGCAATGGGCGTATAGTTTGCGTCATTATAATCTTGAAGAGAGTACCTCGCTGTCTCTGACCTTACGCCATTTATTACCTTCTTTAAAAAGTAAAAGTCTGTTAGTTATCATTTCAGATTTACATGATCCCGAAGCGATTTCGGCATTGAAGCTCGCGCATCAAGAACACGATTGCTTAGTTTTACTCATGCGAGACCCCGCAGAGGATGGGTCGCTTGGTGGTGGGATTTTTCGTGCACACGAAGCGGAGTCTCCTAAAGCCTTTGTCAGTCACGGTAAGAAACTGGGCTTAGCGGGAGAAAATTATACCGAAAAATTAAAGCGAGCAGGTTTAGATCATTTATTATTGAGAACAGATTTACCAGTTATGTCGAAGTTGCGTCATTTCTTAAAGCATAGAGATCTCTTAGGCAAGAGTCGTTTATGAAACCTTTCTTGCTCCTTCTGCTTTTTACTTTTTCGGCGTATTCACTTGAGTTGGGAGTTGCCCATCAGCAAAAAATAAGTTTGCCGAGTGATGATTGGGAAATTGAGCTAGGAACAGAGGAAGCGGGGTTAGAACTCCGCTTGATCAATATTGCAAAAGTGAATGAGGCTTATATTTACAATTTTGAGATTATAGCCAATGAAGTGGGTCGCTTTAATATCATGGATTTTTTGCGGTCTCCGCAAAATTCAGACCTTAAGAAAGTAGCTCCCTTGTGGTTGGAGTTTACTTCAAGTTTACCCAAAGATTTTAATGGGGAACTTATTGCTTATGATCAAAATCAAATTGAATTAAAACCGTGGTATCAATCTTTGACTCGAGTCTTAATTGCGGTGTGGTTTTTAGGCTTAATACTGATCATTTTTGTGAGGAAAAAGAAAGAAATTGTCCTAGTTAAAGTTCAAGCTGAGGTGACTTTAGCCGACTTTCTCTTAGAGAGACTAGAGCAGCTTAACCAAGGGAAGTCGAGTAAGGATTTATGGCAAGAACTTGAGCTCAGTTGCATTCAGTTTTGTCGTGAACATCTACAAATTAAAGATCTCTCGGGAGCCGAGGTTTTTGAAAGACTAAAAGAAGATGATGAAAGTGGGAAGCTCATAAGCAGTTTAGAAAAAGCTCTGCATGCCAAAGAGAAACTCAATCTGCAGAGTTTGTTGAATCAGATTCGTCGCTTTACTGAGGAAAGAAGATGAACTTGGATTTGATGACTTTTTCTTCAAGTGAATGGTTCCTCTTAGGAGTGATCCCATTGCTGCTGATATTTCAGGTTTGGCTCAGCAAAGGGCAGCCTATTACCTTGCCGATGGATGGCGGAGAGGCCTCGAATCAGAGATTTGTCAGAGTCTTATGCAATTTAGCGGGGATGTTACCAAGCCTACTTTTAATTATTGTAATTTTCATTTTAGCGGGGCCTAAAATTAAAGGTAAGCCGGAAGACGAAAAAATTATTTCCAATATTCAGATTTGTTTAGATTCATCGGGGTCCATGAGAGCGGACTTTGGCGGAAAGAATCGCTATGAAGTGGCTATGCAAGCCGTGAAAGAATTTACGGAATACAGAGAAGGCGATGCCTTTGGCTTAACGGTGTTTGGTACGGAATACATCAATTGGGTTCCCGTCACTAAAGATACTTCTGCGATTGCATTAGCGACGCCATTCCTTGCACCAGATCGAATGAGCAAGTGGTTTGGAGGAACCAATATTGCTAAGGCCTTAAGAGGCAGTCAACAGCAACTCTTACAACAAGAAGATGGCGATCGCATGATCATTCTCGTTTCAGATGGCGTGAGTGGAAGCCCAAATGATACAGTGGATATGGCTCAGGAACTTAGAAATAACAAGATTGTTGCCTACTGCATTTATATTGGTTCTGGTAATGGCAGCCCAGAGATGAATGCCCTGGCGGCGATAACGGGTGGCCAAGTCTTTGGCGTTAATAACCCAAAAGCTTTAGATGAAACCTTTCGTTTTATCGATAAAATGGAGAAAGCAAAGTTCATCAAAAAAGAAGCCAAAGAAGAAGATTATTACAAGCCTTTCTCTATCGGCGGCCTAAGTTTTTTGACTCTTTATTTGCTGAGCCTTTATGGTTTGAGGTATAACCCATGGTAGCTTTGATGATTGCAGTGGGCGTCTTTATTTTGTGTTTTTTAGCTGAGTGGATTCACAGTAAACGAATTGGGAAATTGGCTTCTTTAAGTTTTGGGCCAGAAGGTCGAGCGCGAAGGTGGACAATGTTTGTTCCTTTAATTCGATCATTAGCTATGGCAAGTTTAGCCTGGGGGCTCTTAGTTTTAATGAATTATAAGCAAGTCAATTTAGGTGATGATTTAGAAGGAGAAAAAATTCCTCCTGATAAAGTTGAGCATGTCTTAATTATCTTGGACGTTTCTCCAAGTATGTATCTGGACGATGCGGGTTTTTCGGGTGATATGCAACGTAAATTACGCGCTCGTGAAGTTCTCGAGTCGATGATGGAGCGCATTAAAGATCCCCATGTGAAATACAGTATTGTTGCAACTTTTACCGATGCCTTGCCAGTGATTATTGACTCCACTGACGAAGCGGTGATCGCAAATATTCTTGATCTGCCAATGGATCAAGCTTTTACTCCAGGGAAAACGGATTTGTTAAAGGGAATTCAGAAAGCTTTTGAGGTCGCGAAGAAATGGCGTCCTGATTCCTGTACTTGCCTATTGATTTCTGACGGTGATTCCACATCAGAAATAGGCATGCCCGAAGCTCCCAGTGCAATCAAAGAATTTTTGGTGGCAGGTGTGGGGAGCTCAGAGGGGATGTTTATTGACGGCCACCAATCGAGACAAGATACTTTGAGTTTGAAACGTCTAGCCAAACGGCTGCGTGGGCAGTATCAGGATGTGAATCAAAAGCATTTGTCTACGCAAGTTTTAGGCGACTTAGCAGGTGATACTGAAGAAGAAGCCAAAAGTTTTACTCTTCGTGAATGGGCTTTGCTCACGTGTTTCCTTTCTAGCTTACTCTTGGCCTTGCTGCCTTATCTACTCTTGAATTTTGCACTTGATCAGAAACAACAGCGTTCAAAAATTAGAGACTTACATGATTTTGGGAGCCCGGTGAAATGAAGAAGTACCTTTTGTTTTTTTGGTTTATCCTTCCAGTCTTTTGGGCCTATTTTCATTTTGGAAAAGGGCAAGAGTATATCTTGCATGACCGCGTTGCCGAACTAAAGGCTCAGGGGGATCTTTTGAATACTGAAGGGCAATGGCAGGAGAGTTTAGTTATCTATGATGAGGCACTGGCTTTATTAGAGAAGAATCCTTTAGATCGAGCGGAAGCGGCTCTTCGTCTCGCCAAATCCAAAGTGTACCTCAACAATAAACAAATTGTGAAGGCGACTGAAGAAGTTGAGTCGCTAATGGAAATGATTTATGATAAAGACATCGAATTGAGTCAAAGTGATCAAGATAAAGTCAGAGCGACTTTGGGACATAGCTTATATTATACGGCTTGGCATATGAGGCTCGAGGGCGTGGCAAAACAATATTGGAAAAAAGAAGTGGAAAGTGCGAGACAGCACTTACGTTTTTTGGCAGAAGACAATGCTTTGAACAAGGATAGGGTGTATAATTTACAAGCAAGTATTGCCTTGGGAAAAATTGATCGAAAGAATTTGCGTTTGAACGCTTTGCCAGAAGATGATTCAGGTAGAGGTTCCCAGGGAGTTGGTGCAGGGCGCGGTGCCATGGGTCAACAGGCGGGACAGGAAGGCGAGGGCTCAGGTGAAGGTTTAGGCGATGGCGAAGGTCAAGAAGATGCTCGCGGTTCGGGACTAGGTGAAAGACCAGAAGGGACAGGGTCATAATTATTAAGGAGTCAATATGTATAGGTTATTTTTAGGAATCATATTTTGCTGTTGGAATCTTTGCGTTGCGGAGGTTTTGACTGAGGGCCATAAAGCTGGCCAGTGGACGATGGATTATCAGGCTGCGAAAAAGTATGCTCAGGATAATAAAAAGGTTTTATTTATCAATTTTACCGGTAGTGATTGGTGTGGTTGGTGTAAGCTGATGGATAAAGCCGTATTTGCAGATCCTCAATGGGCGGAGTTCGCAAAAAAAGAGCTGAGCTTGGCTTATATTGATTTCCCACAAAACAAAAAATTGGTTCCCGCAAAATTTGTCGAACAAAATGCCGTTCTCAAGACGAGCTTTGAAATTAAGGGCTACCCCAGTTACGTTGTGATTAAACCTGATGGAAAAACAATTTTAGGTCGCTTAGGAGCTGAGCGGAATATTACAGCCAATCAATTCATTGATAAAGTTAGAGCCTTGTTGCCTGTGCAAGGTGGCGTGACAGAAATCACTTTGGTCAATCGCCAGAGTGAAGTGATTGATGATATGAATAAGAAACTGCGTGAGTTCGCCAAAGGTGATGGCTTCACGAGAAAAATAGTCTACGAAGATACTTATAATAAACTTGTGGGACTCTTAGAAAAAGATCCCGTTCTCTTCACGGCTTTAGATCTTAAAGGTTTTGTGGAACTGATGTTCTATGGCGAGGCGCAGAAATTGTCTAAATTAATTGCTTTGGTAAAGAAGAGTGCGAGTGCCGGTTCACCAGAGGATTCTTTATATCGAGAAATTGAAGAGCGAGCGAAAGAAAAAGACTTGAGAAAGACTTTTCTTTACATGAGTTTTTATTCGAGTTTTGGTCAACGCGAAAAAGCCATGGAACTGATGCCACAAATGGATGAATTGAAAAAACTGGCGAGTTTAGAAAAAGCCAAGCCGTGGTTAGCTTTACTCAAATCAATCAATAGTAAAAGTTACCTAGACTTATGCTTCGCACTTCAAGAAAAAGATCTGCCTTTAGATGATAAAATAGAACTTGTTAAAAATATCGCGGATTATTGCGCTTCAGCCGATGATGCTTTTATGGACAAATGGTTTAGATCCATTTTTGCCAATGAAGATTTACTGGAAGCCCTAAAAAAACGCTTCGATGAAAAACTAATAGCGATACATAAATCAAAAAACTACACTCAAAGAGCGATTGACCTTGCTAGCAGCATGAGAGTGATTAACCGTCTGTCCACAGTAAATGTTAATGCGGGACTTTCACGCACAGCTGTACGCCACTGGCAGTGGGAATATGCCCATAGCTTAGTAGAGAAGAAAAAGGAGATGAGCGTTCAAAGCAATAGCCGTAGTAAGGCAAAACGAGCTCCTAAGTACGTTAACTTTAATACCCTAGTAAAAAATGTTCCCTCAAGTCAAACTCTAAGTGGCTTAAGTTATGCAGAACAGCAACTTTTTTCTTTTCAGGAAGCGATCGCCCAATTAAAGCAAGGCATCTATTCCGAACCTGCTTTTGATCGTTTGTTAAGCTTCAAGGATCACTACCCCCAAACAATTGGGCGTATCTGTAACGAAGTTTTTGATGATTGGGCGCGAACAGTGAATCCCAATCGAAATAACATGGCACGAACAGTGCAATCACGAGGGCAGATATTTCGAAGTGAACCCAAGGGGATTCCTTTAACGCGTTTGCGTCAAAAGAAGAATCTTGAAGATTGTCAGGCAATGTTTAGCAAAGTGTATGAGGCAGGCATAAAAGTTGACCCAGCAGCTCAAGTCAAAGCTTTTGTTGCTTGTTTTAGCCAAGCCGAAATCATTAGTGAAGATGATGTTAGATTAGTCTTTGGTGATTTAGATCAACTCGATGATAAGACTTTGCTCGTCTTATGCCGTCAATTAGTGGCTCTCGTACAACGAGATTGGGTAGATGATAAAACGCGTCGACAAATTCAGTTGCAGTATCAAACGAACCGCAGTGAGCAAGAGGCACAAAAAGAGGCTGTGAGTGCTTACCAAGCTGTTATTAATCTGCTCTCAGGGCGATTGAAAACAAAAGGTGACAATATCGCATTAACAGTCAGTTTAGCAGCAGTGCTCTACGATTTTGCAGAGTATAAAAATAAGAATAAACTCTGTAGTGCCGCTGAATATAGTGAACTTCGGAAAGATGCTTTCTCGCGTTTTAGGGACTGTGCGCGTTTGTATGAATCTTTGTTAGAAGCAAGGAAATCAGAATACACAATTCAACCCTACACTCAATGGTTTAGCATCATTCTTGGAGCAAGTAATCTACAAGGTTTAGAGATGAGTTCTTCTGTATCCGATATGCAACTCAAAGAATTGCGTGCGCAGTTATTCTCAATGGATGAACAATGGCGTGAGCGTCATATCAATATGTTTGGTGAGTGGTTAACGGGCATGTGGCCGCAATTACAGCCTCACGTTAAGCTGCCTTTTATGTCAGCCGCGAAATTTATTATGGGAGACCATCCTTCTCTTGATGGAATTACCAAGCAGCTACAGTTCTATGAAGATTTATTGACTGAAGTGAAGCTCAATTTAAAGTTAGATGGCTCAAGTTCGGTAGGTCATGTGAATGAGTTTGGTGTGTTTGTGAGCCTGCATCATAGTAAAGAGTTGGGACGTGAATCGGGAGGTTTCGATAAGTATGCCTTGGGTGCGGTAAATATCAGTGGTCGAGGGGTAACAAACTATCGTAAGAAATTAACGGATCAGATTAATAAAGCTCTCAAGGATAAATTTGAGTTAGGTAGTATTACCTGGGTTTTGGATCGACCTAAGGCCATGGGCTTAGCACGTAAACATTGGCAGGAAACACCTTTAGCCTACTTAACTTTGAGATCTAAAGATCCTGCAGTGGATAAACTTCCCGAAATTATTATTGAGATGGATTTTAATGATGGGCAAGGGCAGGTTGTACTTCCGGTGCGGTCAAACACCCTTCGCCTTTCAAGCAAATCGACAGATTATCAAGTGAGACCCTATAAAAATGCGAACTTAGAGCTCATTCTCGATAGTCGTGGTGCTCATGAAGGTAAAGTTTCTATAGAGCTGCAGATGTCTGGGGAAGGTCTGTTGCCAAACATAAAAGAGCTCTTAATCATACCTAAGGATTATAAATTGAAATTAAGTGCCGAAAATGTAGAGCCTTTGGTGACTAAGTATGAGCAAAATGATGGACGCGTGACGGTTTCATCTGAATTGGCGTTTGATGCTTCCGTTGAATGGCAGGGAGAGCTGAGTAAATTTGTTTTCCCTGAAATAAAACTGGATGACATAGAAGTCTCCTACAAGAAGTATCAAGATGCTGACATTGTAGCGGCAGACAAGGAAGAATATTTAAAGGCTAAGGCGGCTCAATCTCCCGTGTTTTACATAGTGGCGACACTCTTATCGCTTATAGTTATAGCTGTACTAATCAAGCTCACAAAAGCTGTAGCTAAACAAGAGCTCGTCGAAGAAAAAATTGAATTTGAGAAGCCTCAAAAACTTAGTGCTGTTTCAGTTATTGCTTTTCTCAATCAAATCAAACAATCCGATCATGCACTAGCCACTGAAGCTGATTTAGAGAGTGATATTAAGCTTATTGAAGAAAGCTATTTTTCAGAAAATAGTAGCCACCTTGAGCCCCAACTAGAAGAGCTGGTCGATAAGTGGTATAAACGTTTGTAAGAGCAAGTCGATTGAATTATATAAATTGTACTTTATTATTAATTATTTTTTAAATAATATTTAATTAATGGTGTTTTTATGTTTTTTAGATCAATTATTCTATGCATGTGTATTACCGTATGTGTTTCTGCAAAAGATAAGTACAATGTTCTTTTTATTATTTCGGATGACCTCTCGGCAACAGCTTTAAGTTCTTATGGGAATCAGGTCTGTAAAACGCCTAACATTGATCGTTTGGCTGAAAGAGGAACACTTTTCACCAAGGCCTATTGTCAAGCGACTTACTGCGGGCCTTCTCGAGCCTCATTTATGTCGGGCTACTATCCTGATGCTACGGGAGTTTTCGGCTACGTAAGTGGACGTAAAGCGATTGGAGATCGAGAAACTTGGGCAGAGTATTTTAAAAATCAGGGCTACCATACAGCTCGAGTGAGCAAAATATTCCACATGCCGGTACCCAAAGGTATCGAAGAAGGTTCAGATGGCTCAGATGATCCACGTTCATGGTCGGAAAAGTATAATTGTCAGGGGCCAGAATGGAAAGCACTAGGTGTGGGTGAAACTTTGGAAGGAAATCCCGATGGTAAACGTCCTGTTGTGGGGGGGAACACCTTTGTGAGGGTCGAGGCGGAAGGTGACGACCTGGTGCATTCTGATGGCAAAGCCGCAGTGAAAGCTATAGAGCTTTTAAACAAGTATAAAGATATGGATAAACCCTTTTTCTTGGGAGTAGGATTTGTACGTCCTCATGTGCCTTTTGTCGCGCCAAAAAAGTATTATAAAGATTATCCTTGGCAAGAGATGGAACTTCCTTCGAAGTTAGAAGGTGACTGGAATGATATTCCCAAGAAAGGCATCAATTATAAAACGAGTGAGAATATGAAAATGTCGCTTGAACAACAGAAAAAAGCTGTGAGTGCGTATTATGCATCAGTCACTTACATGGATGTTCAAGTGGGCAAAGTTTTGGATGCTTTAGAAGATTCGGGGCAAGCGGATAAGACGATTGTCATTTTTACGAGTGATCATGGCTATCATTTAGGGGAGCATGATTTTTGGGCGAAAGTAAGTTTAAAAGACGAGTCGATTCGAGTGCCACTCATTATCTCGATGCCAGGCGGAGAGGCTCTGCAAAGTGATTCTTTAGTTGAACTCTTGGACTTGTTTCCAACAACAACAAAATTGTGTACCTTAGAAATTCCTGATAGAATCCAAGGAAAAGATATTTCTGAGTTATTGCGGGATCCGCAAATAAAAGTTCGTGAGAATATTTTATCTGCCAATAATAAAGGCTGGGTTCTCCAAGGTAAACGCTGGTCATATTCGAGGTATAAGGGAAAAACTCCTAACGAAGAATTATTTGATTTACAAAAAGACCCCAAGCAGTACACAAATCTCATAAAAAACCCTGAATACCTTCATGTTGTCAAAGAAATGAGAACGGCATTTACAAATAAAATGAAAGCAGTGAAAACAAACGATCTGAAGTAATTATTTCTTACTCGGGGCATCGGGTTCTTTTAAGATGAACCAAGAGCCATAGGCTCCGGAAGCGATGAGAATGATTCTGAGGTAAATTTGAGGGAGTTTAGCAAAGCTAAAAGTGAGGAAAGTCCACATGCAGACGATGGCAATGATTTTGATTTTTCGAGGTATACCACGCCCTTCCAAGTAATCTTTAATGGGGGGGCCAAACTTGGGGTGGTTGAGGATTTTGTTATAGCGAGTTTCGCAACTCTTAGAAAAGCAAAAAGCAGCTAAGATAAAAAAAGGTGTGGTGGGTAAACCTGGTAAGGGGATACCAGCAATGCCCAATCCTATACAAACGAAACCGGCTACTTTGAGCAAGTTGCGAAGGATGGGGTTTTTAACAATTTTCATTTTTTTGTGCGGATTATGCCAAGCAGGAGCTTGGCGATGCCAATAAGTTATTTTGCCTGAGAAGCCATGGCACGGAAGGTGGCGATGAACTGTCGAATCGATTGATTATCGAAGGCATTGGTACTAATTAGTTTGCCGTCAATTTCATTATCTTTACCCGTGTAAAAAAGGTCGGCTTTGAGTGCAATCGCCGATTTCTCTTTGTCCATAGTGAATTTTTTTGATTTATAAAACTCGGGGGCATGAATGAGCTGAACAGGCGCATTGCCAACGAGGCCCAGAAGAGTTTTATTCTCAGCTGCTTTGGCTAAGAGAACCGTGATTCCAGGGATTTGATCGGTTTGTTGAGAAGAGATGATAATGCCATCCCATTCAGTCTCGGTAGCTTGCTTATCGATCATGGAGATAGAAGTGATTTCAGCGCCCGAAAGTTGAATACGCCGAATGAGTTCTTCGTGGTACTCATCTTTGTTATGAACGAGAAGGATTTTACGATCTTTAAGGGGGTAGTGAACGCGTAAAGGGATCTTAAGCTCATCGTTGCCGCGTTTGACCTTAAAGATCAAGAACTTTGTTTGGGCAATGAGGATTTTATCCATGAGGGTTTTGAAGTGTTGATCATCGCGAACTTTTTGGCCATTGAGTTCCGTGATAAAGTCATTGCGGTAGAGCCCTGCTTTGGCAGCTGTTTTATTTTTAGTTAAGCCAGCAATACGAACACCATTCATGTGTGGAAAATTATAGATATACTGGACATATTGCGTCACACGCTGAACGGCCATGCCAACTTCAGGGTAATTGATTTCTAAGAGTTCACCGATTTGATAGCCGCTTGCAGGCATGGGATCATCTTCGACTAACTTACAGCTGATGATGATTTCTTTATAAGATCCATCAGCTTGACGACGCTGAATAGTTAAGCTGCTATCAGAGTCAACTTTTTGAGTGACAAATTCCCAGTTAAAATCAAAGAAAGCTTCTTCACTAGAGCCATCAACTTTTTCTCCATTCATACCAACAATAATATCCGCTGCCTTGAAGCCAGCTTTTTCGGCAGGTGAGTTGGGAGCTACAAAGTCAATAAAAAGGCCACGGGGAGAATTGAGCACACGAGCTAGTTCCTCGGTCATGGCTTTTGTGAAAATGAGTGGTGTCTCTGCGCGTCTAAAATAACCATACTCTTTGAAGTGCTCAACGAGTGTTTTAGCAAAGTTAATGGGGATAGAGAAACCAAGGCCTGAGCCACTTTTTGCATAGGTGTTAACGCCAATCACTTCGCCATTGATATTAAAGAGTGGCCCACCGCTATTACCTGGATTGATAGCTGCGTCAGTTTGGATAACTTTGGTGAAAGTGCCGATGCTTGTTTGAGCAGTATTAGAAATAATCCCTTTAGTTAATGTTCTTTTTAACCCTAAGGGAGCACCAAAGGCGTAACATTCCTGGCCTGTACGAGCTGAGTTTGAGTCTGCGAGAATGGCAGTGCTCAACTTAGTCTTTGGCTTGATTTTAATGAGTGCTATGTCGGGATCTAAAGAAAAACCGATGACTTGTGCTTGGTATTTGGATTCATCGTGAAGAACCACAGTAATGCGTTTGGCTACGTCTTTTGGATTTTCGCGATCCATCAAAGAGATAACATGACCATTGGTGAGGATGTAACCATCCTCGGAAATAATGAAGCCACTTCCACCCGCATTTTCATGCTGAATCGAGACGACACAGGCATCAACTTTGTCGAAGAGGGCTTCGCCCTGGCTTAAGGCGAAAAGACTTGGAGTGAGGGATAAGAGGCAGAGGAGTAATTTTTTCATTTGTCAGCCTTTTTTGTTTTTTGGCCAATTGCCGTATTGAGTGAAACAAATTTGGAAACGCTACCATCAAGTAATTTTATAAGCACTTCATTTTTCTTTGCGAGGCGGATCTCGTTGATGATTTTTCTGAGATCTTGAATATTATTAATTTCTTGATGATCAATTTCCATGATGATATCTCCTGGTGAAATAAGTGGTCGACCAAAATAGGTTGACGTGGCAGCTGGACTACCTTTTTCGATTGAGGAGACCAAGACACCCGATTTTTTGTGGAGGCGGTAAGAGTAGAAATCAATAGGCGTGATGTTATTGATAGTAAGCCCGAGTTCATCAACTGAAATACTATCTGATTTTGGTTTTTTGATGAAGCTTATCACGCCAGTTAATTTCTTGCCATCGCGTTCAAAAGTGATGGGGCATTCTCGACCAATTTCGGCAT
Organism: Lentisphaera araneosa HTCC2155; assembly: GCF_000170755.1. Taxonomy (NCBI): domain Bacteria; kingdom Pseudomonadati; phylum Lentisphaerota; class Lentisphaeria; order Lentisphaerales; family Lentisphaeraceae; genus Lentisphaera; species Lentisphaera araneosa. The sequence goes on along the minus strand of NZ_ABCK01000032.1, from coordinate 34,042 downwards.
CGAGTAATTTTCGAGCTTGGGAAAGAACAGGGCGCCCCTTACGTGTGAATGGTTTGTTGTCGATAGCGGTGATGATATCTCCTGCTTTTAAGCCGGCTTTTGATGCAGGTGAATCATCGATAACACGAGTGACCAAAATACTTTCTTGGCTGACGCCCATGGCTTCAGAGAAATCTTGATTGATCACTTTATAGGAAAAGCCATCCCAGGGGACATCAGAGGGGTCATTAAGGTCTTCCCCTTTTTCTATTTTGTCTAAAAGCTTGCGACAACCTTTTTCAAAGCTATCCGACATAATGACGCCATTGCCCACATAAAGCCCGATAACTTTTCCTTTGAGGTTCAAAAAAGGCATGCCAACAGGAGCTGTACCAGCGGCACGATGTTTACTAATGCCATTGACGTAAATGAGGTCACGATTACTTTCAAGTGTTCCAGCAACAGAACATAAATTAACGAAAGGGATTTGACCAAAGTCAGGGTTTGTCGGTGTTACAGAGATGATGAATTCGCCATTTTTTAGTAAAGTGGGATCACCAAAGCTAGCGGGGATCAGTTTATCAATGGGTGCTTCGGCATCGAGTTTTAAGATAGTGAAGCCTTTGAGTTTATCGGAGTAAAGGTAGGAGGCTTTGTATTCTTGCTCATCAATCCAAACACTGCAGCTGACAAAGCGCTTTTGGTCGAGATATAAAGTGGCGATATGACCTTTTTTATCCATTAACAAGCCTGTTATCGGTATCGCTTGAGTTTTGCCTTTATTGACGTGTGAGATTTCCATGTAAAGGAAGCCTTTACTGCTTTTTTCTGCAATGGAACTGACGGTTCCTTGGAGTTCGTGTAAAACTCTGATATCTGCTTGTTTGGCTGATAGTTGTGCTATGAATAAGAAGCAGAGTGATAGATATAACTTCATATGTATTTCCCCATAAAGATTGACATCTGATAAGCTAAGTTCAGTTTAAAAGATTAAAAGGACGAAAAAAGGAATAAGATGCCTTACTTAATGATCATTTTTGCCTTTCTCGCAATTTGTTCTGCCGAGGATCAAAAGCAAATTAATTTTTTTGCTAAGGCAGGATTTATACCCGACGGGGATACAGTTTTTGTGAAAGGTGGTAAATACGATGGCAAAGCGCTTCGCCTCAAGGGGATTGATGCTCCAGAACGTACACAGGCTTTTTCTAATAAATCAAGATTGAGTTTAGTGAGCAAAATATCGAAGACGCAGTTTAAAGTGGTCGTTCATGAAACGGATAAATACGGGCGCTTCTTAGCAACTGTTTATGTGGGTGAGCGCAATATTAATAAGGAGATGGTGCAAGAGGGCTGGGCATGGGCTTATACCTATAAAGGAGTGACCGAACTCTATGAGGCAGAAATGAAAAAAGCCCAGCAAGAAAAGCTGGGCTTATGGAAAGATTCTGAGCCTATGGCTCCGTGGGATTTTCGTCGTAAGAAGAAAAACTAACGAACAATCTTCTTGGGTTCTTTAGGTGGAAGATACTTAAATTTATCGAGTTGTAGGACATGATCTCCAAGCCCTTCACCGCGATACATAATTTTTCCTTGAAACAAAACTTCATCACCTCGTTCGAGTTTTTCTGCGATTTTCATGTGCTCTTTACGGCTACGCATAGTTAAGTCGGAAATAACTCCACTGCCACCTTTGAGTTTTACTTTAATTTCTGGAGCAACAGCGCTGCTTTTGTTGACGGGATTGGTCGTCATAGCAAATTCACCCTTCCATCTCACAACAGTTCCTTTGAGTTTCTTGAAGTTTTGAGCCGCATATAGGTTCTGTTCACCACAGTATTTATGATAATTCACCCAGCTTAAGTTCTTCTTGAGTGTTGTAGCTTGAGCATCACTTAGTTTCGGGCTCGAAGCTTTTGTTTTTTGTTCAGAACATGAAAAGAAGAGTAGGCTAGTGAGTAGTAAAATAAGTAGTTTTTTCATAATTAAAGTCCTTTAATTTTTTCTCCTAAAACGTGCGGCAAACATAGCGTCGCAGTCCTCTGGCGAAGGCGATATACGTAAGATACCACCTGTGGGCTTCAGAGTCAAAGGATGTGGAAAATCCTCTAAATAAAAGTCGGGGTGAGTTTTGAGAAAGTTCTCAACAATTTCTTCATTTTCGCGTACACTGAAGCTACAAGTAGCATAAACAAGAACGCCATCCGCTTTAACGCCGGGAGCTGATTTTTCTAAGATGTCGGCTTGGATAGTTGCAAGTTCTTCACAATCTTTTGCCGTACTGCTCCAGCGCGCATCGGGGTTGCGTCTCCATGTTCCTGTGCAGGAGCATGGCGCATCCACAAGAACCCCATCGTAGGGGCGTTTTTTTGATGCAGAACGTGTTTTTTTGAGGTTTTTCGTCGTGATATTTGAGAAGCGCGCGCGACGGGCGCGTTTCTTGAGGTCATCGAGTTTCCATTCGCGGATGTCCGTGGAAGTTATGCCGCCCTTGCTTTCCATGTGGTCGGCGAGAAGAAGAGTTTTTCCGCCTGCTCCAGCACAGACATCCCACCAACGTTGGCCACCTTCAGCTTGGCAAGCAAAGCCGAGGCTCTGACTAGCGAGGTCTTGCACTTCGAATTGACCATCTCGGAAACTTTTGAGTTCATAGAGGTTCACTCGTGGGTTAACGATTTTGATGGCCTTTTTCATGATTGAATGAGGGTAGATATCAAAGTCTCGTTCTTTAAGTTCGCGCAAAGTATTATTTTTATTTTGCGGTCCCTGCAAACGTATCCACATGGGGGGACGCTTTTGTAAATCGATGATTAGCTCTTCTAAATTGAAGTCTTTGGGAAGTTCTTCCACAAACCAGTCGGGAACTAAGTCAGTGTTTTTGAGTTGTTTTAAACCAAAGTGTTTGCCCATCCATTGACGTTTCTCATCGAGGTCGGTTTTAGGTACTCCTTGCATATTGACGCCAGCTAATTGAGAAAAATGTTCAGCTACGGGGTCTATGTGAAGGTTGTCGAGGCAAAGCACAGCGATTAAACCTGAACAAAACTTTTTGTTTTCGCAGGCAACGTCTGGTGCTGATATGGGTAGGATATCTTGCACCCAACCAAACCAACGAAAAAGGCTGTAAAGGGATTCGGCGATAAAGCGTCGGTCGCGAGAACCGTACTTCTTATTGTTGCGGAAAAATCGACGAAGTTCCTGATCTAAAGGATTGCGAGACTCGCGGACTTCATAAAAAATTTGAGCAATAGCTTCGCTGTAACTGCGCGCACGTGCTTGGATGAGTTTTGGATTATTCATGTGAGCAAGATGCGAGTGGAATTAAGAAAAGCAAATACGACTGATGCACTCATTGAAGCTTTCTTCGCCACTGAGGATATCGATTTCCACTCGTAGGTAAGTGATGTCAATGGAGGAATTTTTAATTTCAGGAAAGCGAACGGCGTCTTTTTCTGTGGTAACAATCAATTCGGCTCCTGCACTCTCAGAGTTTTTAACAAAGGTATCAACTTCGTCTTGGTAATACATGTGGTGATCCGCATAGCGTTCTTTATAGACGATTTCGGCACCAAAACCAATAAGGAAGTCTTCAAAACTTTGGGGTACGGCAATTGCGGAGATCGCAGCAATCTTTTTGCCTTTGAGTACACTTAACAAAGATTGATTCTGATTGATTAAACTCTTGAGATATTTGGGGCGGTGAGTACACTCAATAATTTCAGCTTTGGTATTATGTTTACGGATGAATTTTTTTAGATGGCGAAGGTGATTGCCACCATTGGCCTTAGTTAGAAAGATAAAATGTGCTCGGCGCATATTTTTTATGGGTTCACGCAGAGGCCACGGGGGAGAAGAAAGTGATTAGAGAAGGGATTCGTACTATCGATTAGTAAAATGTGATACGCGGTTTAGACGTATTGCTGAAAGCCATCATCCATTAGAGCGGTCGGCTTGGTAGTTGCGAATGGCAAAGCGACCACTTTTACGCGGTCAGGGTCAGTGAGAACAATCGCCTCGGGAACATTGCAGGCGAGCATGTAGGGTTCATCGCCAGCCATGTGCGGGCCGAGCAAAACTTCATTTTTGCCTTCAGAGACAATTCTGGGGGGGCTGACAGTTTTTTTGCCGCGAAATTTATCAAGAATTTTTGTTTTGAGTGGTTTGCTCTTACTGCGGTAGCCACGGGATAAGATGGCGACGCGACGACCTTTTTCACAAAGTGTGCGAGCAAAGATTTCGGTGACGGGAGTTTTTCCTGTACCACCTGTTGTGAGGTTGCCTATGGAGACTACTAAGCAACCTAAAGTACGGTCGCGAAATATGCGCTTATCGTAGAGAAAGTGGCGGCTCTTTACAATGGAGCGAAAGACTTTTGATAAGACAAAAAGATTGGATTTTATCAGAGAAGGGCCAAAGCCTAGCTTGTTTCCATTAATAATGGAAAGTAAATAATTTTCGGCCTTCTCTGTAAAATCTCTTAAACTCATATATTTAGGACTCTCGCGAGTCCTTAATCACTTAAAAAGCGAGGAGTTCGTCCGTGATTTTTCCATATTCAATGATTTCGTCATCATTGAACCAGAGTTTTACTTCTGTAACAGCTTCTTCAGAAGAGCCAGAAGCGTGGATGAGGTTGCGGATTGGTTTGTCATCAGGCTCCCCTGGAGCTGGGTAAGATTGGTGAGCAAAGTCGCCACGAATTGTGCCTGGAGCAGAAGATGCAGGCTCAGTTGCGCCAACCATAAGACGAATTTTTTTCACTGAGTTAATACCGCCAAGAGCGAAAACGAGAACAGGGCCCGAGAGGATATATTCTTCAACAGTTGGGTAAAAACCTTTATCAACGTGTTCTGAGTAGTGAGCACGAGCCATTTCTTGCGTAGGCTGAACAAATTTCATTCCGTGGATTTTAAGACCAGCATTCTCGAAACGAGTGATGATGTTGCCTACGAGACCGCGTTGGACGCCGTCAGGTTTGATGATGATAAGTGATTTTTCGTACATGTTTTTATTCCTTAATTTTAGTGGAGAAATGATTTCGCCTAAGATTAAACAGAGTACTTAGAATACAAGTTTGGAAAGCTTCATTCCTCACTAAATTTATGACATAGTTCAGCTCCTCAGGAACTATTTGCCTAAGGCTTGATGAAGCTGTTGATAATATGGATAGACTGATTATGATTCATGATAAAGGTGTGGCTAGCGTCAACTTTGTGATGTGATTGAGCATTTTTGAGTTTTGTGCGACTTTCGCAAACAATGCCATCGCTATTTTCATCAAAGAAAACACCTAGGGGCCAATTACTGAGTTTGGCGGGGCGATCACCGGCAATTGTAATGAATTCACAATGAGGTTCAGGTAAAGTTTTTATCAATGGGCTCGAGGAGTAAAGTTGCGAGCCTGCGGGTCCAAGTAAAAAGTTGAGATGAACACTTTTGAGCTTGTCGCAAATGGTCGAACCACGATTAGGAGCAGCCAGAAGAGCGGCTTTGTGGATGGGGGTTTGAGGCTCAAATTGACGAAACAAGATGCCTCCAAAGCTATGAGTGATGACGATATTTAGGCTGTCTGGGTGTTCTTTGATAAGCTTTTCTATTCGCAGGGCGAGGGTCTCGGTCTTGTTGAGCATGCTGGAATATTCGAGGTTGTGGACTTGGTGGCCTTGGGCGACAAGTTTATCTTCGAGTTTTGCCATGGAATGATGACTGCGGCCGAGGCCATGGATGAGGAAGATTTGTTTCTGCTTGCTTAGAGGTTTTAAAAGTGAGAGCTTCTTACGACAAAACTTTTCGCTTCCCCAATGGAGTCGCAGGTAGTTGTCTTCTAGAATTCTACAGTGTCCCGTGATGACATTTTTTTGAATTTTGTAGTCTCCTGCAACAGAGATGTCATTCCAGAACTGGACGCCTCCGAGCGTGGGTACAGCGGCAAGTCCCTGCATGTTAATGATGAATATGAAGAGCAAGAAGAGACGAATGCTGCGTAAGCGGATGAGTGAGATCATAGAAACCTTTTGTTGAAGAATTGAGCTATTGTACAGCCGATATTGTTATGGATCTATGTAATTATAGTGACGGCCTATATTGATTTAAGTGATATGGCGGTGATTAAGTTGCTTAAAAGAACAGCTGAGTTTATACTTGAAGATGATTATTTTAGGTTTTTCACAATGAAGAAAAAAGTCGCCATAGCTTTGGGCTCAAATTTGGGCGATCGCAAAGGCTACTTTGACTTTGCTCTCAAGCGCTTAGCTGAGGAGGGCTTAGAAGATTTGCGAATGGCGCAAATCCTCGAAAGCGAGCCCGTGGACTGCCCCGAAAATTCAGATGTTTATTTGAATTCGGTAGCAGTGGCCTGTTGGAGTGGAGAAGCTTTAGATCTCCTCCGGCTTTGTTTGAAGATCGAAAAAGAAGCAGGACGAGAGCGCTCAGGCCTAGTTAATGAATCACGTTTCTTGGATCTCGATGTTTTGCTTATAGAAGATGAAAATTATGATATGTCCGAACTTATTGTCCCGCATCCCCGCATGTGTGAGCGTGACTTTGTTTTAGGTCCATTAGCTGAATTAGAACCCGACTGGATAATTCCAGGGAGCGATAAAAAGGTGAGTGAAGTTTTGGAGGGCTTAGAAAGGTGATAGCTTTCAGGTTTCAGGTCTCAGTTTTTTTACTTATGATGTGGGTGTTTACTTTGTCCGCTACAGAATTGCGAATCGGTAATTTTGATGGCAAAAATTGGAGCGGAGTTCCTCAGGCTCGCGTAAAAGTTCCTGCTTATGAGGAAGAGCTGAAAGTCCAGCTTGGGATTAATGAGCAGCGTTTATTCCTTCGTGTGCGAATTCCGCAAAAAGAAGAGAATTTGAAACATCGCCCTTGGGTTTTAAAAGATGAAGAATTTGTGGTGGGAAAGCAGCTCGAAGACAGCTTAGCTTTGCGCTTTTCGCAAGAGGGTAAAGAGATTCAGGATCTTTGGTTTTGGGGAGCAAATCGCACTCAATGGGGCTTTGCTGATGACGGTTTTTTTAAGGATGGCAAGTATTCTCCAGATGCGGGTAAAGGGCCCTGGAAACTCAATTTGAGCCTAGAGTCATTGCATCGCAACCGCAACCGTTATTTACAAGCGAAACCATCGGCGAGTCGTTCTGATGTAAAAGTTAAAGCCAAATACCTTGCGGGCGAATGGGAGTTGGTTTTTGTTCGTGCTCTGAAAAGTAAGTATGAAGATGATCTAGTTTTGACTAAAAATTTCAGCTTAAGTTTGTCAAAAGATCAAAAGAGCCAGTCATCCAAGCTTATTAAAGTGAGTTTTAATGAGGCTGCTGAATGAGTTTTAAATTACTTAAGAATTTGGTTTTAGCAGTTTACCTCTTCTTAGGTGGAGTCTTTCTGTATGTTCAATACAAAGAAGTAGAAGTCCTTTCATTAGGTGTTGAAGATAATGACTTTTTAAAGCAGTATTACGATCTAAAGAATTTTGAAAAGAAGTGGATTGAGCTTGAGGAAGGTTCCTTAGAAGGGGTTCCAAGCTCAGTAAGTGAGGAAGTGCGTGAATTCGAGTTCTTGTTATCAGTTTTAGAGGAGCAGCAAGAGTATGATGCTTCTTCTGAAGAAGTAAGTTTGATTCGGGAAGAACTTGCCGATATGCGTGTGGCAATATTGAGTTTGACGCGAGAAAAAATGCTATTTTATATAGAGTCTCGAGTCGAAGCAGATGAAAAAAGTTTAAGCGCTATCGATCAAGCTGCGCGAAAAAGTTTTCTCGCTTTTGTGGTCTTTTTTCTCGTTTTTGGAGCTTTTTTAGTTTTCTTGATCCGATCAGTGCGAAAACCCTTGGATGAGATGGCCGAGGCCATGCGCGAAGTTCGCAAAGAAAACTTTTCTTATAGCCTGCCCATAGACGAAGAGCGCAGTGATGAATTGACTCAATTGAAGCGCGATTTTAATATCATGATTCGCAAGTTGGAAATTTTGCATCGTCGCACGGAGGAGAGTCGTGAGCAGTTGGAGCACGACGCCAAGCAATTGAAGGAATCCGTTGTCTCAAAAACGCGTTTTATTCGTCATTTAGGTCACGAATTGCGTTCGCCTCTCGCCGCGATTAGTAGTTTTTCGGAATTGATGCTCGAGGGTATGCACGGCGACATCACTGTGAAGCAGGAGGCGAGTCTTCAGCGCATTATGGCGAATGCGCAGAATTTGCTCGACTTGGTCAATGATTTAGTGGATCAGGCCAAAGCTGAAGCGGGTTCTTTGGAGTTGAAGTTGGAGGCCAAGGATTTAAAGGCTTTTTGTGAAGAGGTTCTTGAGAGTGTGAAGATTGAAGCAGAAAAAAGCGGGCTCAAAGTTATTTATCATGCCAGTGAAGAGGATTTAGTGTGCGATATTCACGAAGTTCGTCTGCGTCAGGTAATTGTGAATTTAATTAGCAATGCGATTAAGTTTAGCAAGCAGGGCGGAAAGCTCGAGTTACGCGTGCAGCGCAAAGGCGGCTTGGCGTTCATTGAAGTTGAAGATGATGGCATTGGGATTTCTCCAGCAGATCAACGCAATATTTTTATGGAATTTCATCAAGGTGATACGTATCAAAAAGAGAAGGGCGCTGGTTTAGGTTTGCATCTTTCTAGGCAAATAGCGCGTCTGCATGGTGGTGATATTACAGTAGTCAGTGAAAAAGGTAAAGGAAGTGTATTTAGAGTGCAGCTTCCACTCAACAATCAAAAGGTATAGTTATGGAATTAAGTTTAAACGAGTTGTTATGTACGCCTCAGGGAGAAGTCGAAAGAGAAGAGATATTAAAGGCCTGGTCATGGTTGACGAGTGACTTGCCCGTGTTGTTTACAGCGATGGGTGATGTTTTTGTCCAAGCAGAAGATGCGACTGTATCCCTATTGGATGTGACAGCCGGCGAATTGAGCGCTGTTGCGAAAAATGGTGAAGAATTTCAGGCTTTGTTGACTGATGCTGAATTTTTGACTGAAAAGTTTTATACTGAAGCCGTTGCGAAGTTTCGTAAAATTGGCAAGCGTTTAAATCCAGGTAAATGTTACGGATATAAGCAGCCTTTAGTTTTTGGTGGTGACGAAAAGCCACATAATTTAAAGATTTACTCTATTGAAGATTACTTGCGGTTGATGGGCGAGATTCACGAAAAAATTAAAGATTTACCTGAGCAATCGGAAGTCGAAATTGATTTGAACTAAGCTCGTCGATTTTTTCAAGTAGCAGAGCTTCTTGTTGACAAGTTTTCGACAGGTGAAAACATGTTGACATGAAGGGACTTTAACCTATCTTTGGGCTTATTAAATTTATAAAGTTGAGTTCAAAAAATAAGATGAATAAAGAAGAAGCCGTTTTAGAAGTTTTGTCCGTGATTATCGATCCTGATTTGGGCAAAGATATTGTGAGTTTAGGCTTTATTAAGGATTTAAAAATTTCCGACTCTGGCGAAGTCGATTTCTCTATTGAGTTAACGACGCCAGCCTGCCCAGTTAAAGAAGAGTTTCGCAGTCGTGCAACAGCTTTAGTTGAGAGCCTTTCTTGGGTTACTGAAGTGAATATCACTATGACTGCCCAGCCACAGAAAGAGATTAATGCGAATCGCGCAAAAGGCGTAGCAAAAGTTCAAAACATTATTGCCGTGACTAGCTGCAAGGGTGGTGTGGGTAAATCCACAACTGCAGTGAACTTAGCTTATTCACTTAAGCGCACAGGCGCGAAAGTCGGTATCCTCGATGCGGATATTTATGGTCCAAGCCTCCCTGTAATGGTTTCGCCACAAGATACTGATATCTACCAAGGTGGAGGTATGTTACTGCCATTGGAGTATGAAGGCGTTAAATTGATGTCCTTTGGTTTCCTTAATACTGATCAAGAAGCGGCGATTATGCGTGGTCCGATGGTGAGCCAAGTGATTGGCCAAATCGGTGGCGGATGTGACTGGGAAGAACTCGATTATTTAATTGTTGATTTCCCTCCAGGCACTGGCGATATCCAACTGACGCTCTTGCAATCTTTGCCTTTCACCGCAGCCGTTATTGTGACGACTCCACAGAACTTGAGTTTTATTGACGTGATCAAAGGTATTAAGATGTTTGATCAACTTCAGGTGCCAAGTGTGGCGGTGGTTGAAAATATGTCTTACTTCACTTGCGGAAACTGCGACGAAAAACACCGACCCTACGGGCAAGGTGCACTTAAAAAGTTAGTGGATATGTATGGTTTTCGTCATGCCTTTGAGTTGCCAATTGATGTGGAGCTGAGTAATGCAGGTGACACTGGCATCCCTCCCGTTTTAGCAGAACCAAATGGTCAGTTGGCTCGATATTACAGTGATATTGCAGCTTCGGTTGCACGTGAGATTAGCCGCATCAAATTTATGGCGAAAGATAAGCCAACAGTAGAATTTATTGAAGAGCGCGGAGTGGTGCTCACCCAAGGCGAGAAAGAGTTGGTCTTTGAGCCGCGTGAATTGCGTTTATCTTGTCACTGCGCCGCTTGTCGTCATGAATTTACTGGTGAGAAAATTCTCGACGAAAAATCTGTTCCAGCAAACGTGAAACCAGAAAGTATTCGCCCCATGGGCAATTATGCCGTTTCAGTGATTTGGTCCGATGGCCATAGTAGCTCGGTTTATGCTTACGATAAATTGTTTGAGATGAAAGATGAAGTTTGACGACAATATTTGGTACGCCGTTAATCAAACGCGTGTGGTACTTGAGCCCGAAAAAGTTTTAGAGACCTTTGGTCAAACAAAAATTAAGTACCGCATTGTGTGCCCTAGCGAAGATAATGTATGTAAAATACGCGAAGGTATTGTTTTGACTGAGAAGCCGCTGATTATGAGTGCGTCTCAATTCGCTCAAAAAATGCTTGAGGGTTTTGGTGAGAAAGCGAGTGAATATGCCGACTGGCTCAAGGGTCATGGTGAATTACTAAATGTCATTCAATATGGCTTGCAGATTCGCAAGGAAGAGATTTCTGAAAGTGAAGTTCACGAAGGTATTGATACAACGATCAGCAAAGTTGTTGAAGTTGCGGAAAAAGATAAAATGGTGAATGTTGTGATCCAGGGTGTTGATGAGATGTGGGAAGTTTCCCTGCTCAAATTCATGCAATCCTATATGCAGCGTTCGGCACCGGTTAATTTTCAAACTTTTCAGGCCCATCAAGTCAATGCAAAAGCTCAGATTGATCGTGAGCAAGATAAGTATATTGAAGATCGCTTCTACGAAGCGAGAGGGAACAAAACAAAAATTAATGATCTCGGTAGAGAACTACAGAATTTCGGAAGATTTCACGAATTTGAAGATCGCTTTTACGCCCTGTTGCGTGAGTGTTAAATCAGGAGAATAAAATGGCAATACGCGAAGTAAAAATGGGTAGTCATACAATTGGTGAAGGGCACCCCGTCTTGATTCAATCAATGGCAGCAACTCGTACACAAGATTTAGAAGCAACTTTAGAGCAAGTTTTACTATTGGAAAAAGCTGGTGCAGGCATCGTGCGCGTGGCAGTTGATAATAAAAAGGATGTTGAAGCTTTAAAATGGATCCGCGAACGCAGTAAAGTTGAGCTTTCGGTGGATTTGCAAGAGAACTATTTACTAGCAGCGGATGTAGCTCCCTATGTGGCGAAATTTCGCTACAACCCAGGGCACTTACATCATTTACAACCCTCGAAAACGATTGAAGAAAAAGTTGAGTGGTTAGTCAATGTAGCGAAAGAGCATGATTGCGCTATTCGCATTGGTGTGAACTGCGGTTCAGTTGCCCCCGACTTTTTAGAGAAATATGATGATAAAGAAGAGGCTATCGTTCAGAGTGCTCTTTATCACGCCAACTTGCTCGATGGCTTAGGCTTTACTCGCTACGTTGTTTCCTTGAAGGATTCAGACCCCAAAACTGTGCTTCGCGTCAATCGCAAATTTTATGCAGAGAAGCCGGAAGTTCCCCTTCATTTGGGCGTGACGGAAGCGGGAATGCCGCCAGCCGGCGTGGTTAAGAGTCGTGAAGCTTTTGAGCCTTTATTGAAAGATGGTATAGGTTCCACTCTACGCGTAAGTTTAACTCTTCCCTTTGCGAAGAAAGATGAAGAGATTCGCGTTGGACACAAAATTGTGGAAGATGTTTTAGCGGGTCATTTCTGGAACCAAGAATATGTACAAGATGGCTTCAATATCATTTCTTGCCCCAGCTGCTCACGAGTTGAAAACGAAAAGTTTATTAACCTCGCAGAGAAAGTTCAGGAATTCACAGATGCACTCCCGAAAGATAAGCCAATGACTATTGCCGTAATGGGCTGCCGTGTAAATGGTCCCGGGGAAACGGACGACGCCGATGTAGGTCTATGGTGTGGTCCTAGACACGTCAATATGAAGCGCGGTGGTGAAGAAGTAGGCGCGTTCACATATGATGAGATCATTCCAAAACTTAAAGAAGAAATTGACTGCTTCTTAGCAAAGTAATGGAAAAATACTTCATTGAATCTCTTGCTCTAGAACTCCTGGAGGAAGTACGCGTGCTTCCAGGTAAGCGCTACGTATGTAGTGCACAGAAATCAGGGCAAGAAGTTTATGTGAAGTTTTTTTATGGCAAAGGTTCAGAGCGTTATTTCAATCGCGAAAAAACTGGGCTTGAGCTCTTAGCAAACAATAATTTCTTGGGTCCTGTTTTAATTGAAAGCGGCACTATTGAAGGTAGTAGCCTTCCTCTAGATTGGAAGGTAAGTACTAATGCGAGCTACCTCATAACGGAAAAAGTTCCAGGGCAAAGCTTACTCGAATTATGGCAATCGGGTTCAGAGAAAAATGCTTTGTTAAAGCAATTAGTTGCTCAGTTGAGTGAGTATCACCAAGCGGGGATTCTCCAGGGGGATACACACTTCGGGAACTTCATGGTTCATGAAGATAAAATTGCCTGTTTGGATGGAGATGGAGTCCGCAAATCTAAATCTGATCAAAAGCAGCTCGAAAATTTAGCCTTAATGTGTGCGCAAACAGGTTTTTATTGCCCGTTAACGAACAAAGAAATTATTGAGGCTTACGGAAAGCCGATTTCAGAAGAGCGCTTTTCAAAGACTTTTCATGAGATGAAGAATTGGCGAATAGAAAAGTTAATTGCGAAAGTGCAAAGAAATTGTACGGCAGTGAATGTGCGCAGTAAAAAAATGGATACCTTTTACGTCAATAAGAAATGGGATAGTTCAGCACTACAAGAGTTCTTTAAGGACCCCAACCAAGCGGTTGATGAGGGGACTGCCAAGATGTTGAAAGAGGGCAATACCTGTACAGTATACCAAGTGAAGTTCAATGATGAAGACCTCGTTGTTAAACGCTATAATCCCCGTAAGGGTCTTAAGGGCAAGATGGATGTTTTGCGGGCAGGGCGTTCGAAGACCTGTTGGTCACATAGTTTTGCCATGCGCGATAATTTTTTGAGTACACCTGAATCGGTAGGCCTACTTGTTCGAAAAGAAGGTGTAAAAAGATGGGATTGGCTGGTGACTCGAATGGCAGAGGGCGATTTGCTCTCGGATTACGTAAATGATTTAGAGGCGGCTCAAAGAGTTTTACCAACTGTTCAAGCTTTCTTTGATGCGATGAAACAGGGTCGTTTTTCCCACGGTGACTGCAAAGCGACGAATTTTATTGTGAGTCCTAGTGGTGAACTTCAAGTGATCGATTTAGACTCAAGTATTTTTCATAAGTGCGGAACGAGTTTTGAGAAAGCTTATAAAAAAGATAAGGCGCGATTTTTAAAGAATTGGCCGGAAGATATAAAGAAATTTTTTAGCGAAAACTTGGTGTTTTAATGGATAAAATCAATGAGTTTTTACAGGAAGTGAAAAGTCTGCTCGAAGCGAAAGTTTTTAATAAGCTGACTTTGAGCATGAAGCGAGATAAAAAAGCCGAGCTTAAATCAATTTTTATTAAGCCGATCTCATTGCGAGGGGAGCAAAAGTTATCCTTTGTTTATCGCTTCCCCACAAATGATGTGACAAAGAATTTTTCTTATGAAGTTGGTCTTGCACAGCTTGAAGATGAATTGAAAACCAAGTTCCTTAAAGCGGATTTGATGAGTTCAGATAAAGATGTTTTTTTAACGATAGATAAAGCCGGTAATGGAAAGATTAAACGTAAAAATAGTCAATTAAAGGATGAGCATAAGTCATCAGTCCAGCATGATAAAACCAAAAAACGCTTGATTCAATTAGAGGGTAATCTTTATCTAAAAGAGCTCGATATCGTGGTTGACGGTAAAGTAAAGCGCAATCGCGAGGATAAATTTCGTCAAATTAATAAGTTTGTTGAAATTATGGGGCACGTTTTAGGTGATAAATATCATGAGCCAGTCATTGCCGACATGGGTTGTGGCAAGGGTTATTTAACTTTTGCTTTGTATGATTACCTGAACTCACTTTCATTAAACCCGAAAGTGATTGGTGTGGAGTTGCGCCCTAAATTAGTTGAGTTTTGCAATCAGATTGCTCAAAAGGCAAATTTTAATGGGCTTAGTTTTGAAGCTGGATATATCGGGAAATGGGAAGTGGATAAACTTGATGTTTTGATTGCTTTACATGCCTGTGATACGGCCACTGATGATGCGATTTATCAAGGAATTAAATCTGGGGCCAAAGTCATAGTCTGTGCGCCGTGTTGTCATAGGCAGGTGAGGAAGTCTATGCAGACCTCTGGCGCTTTAAAGGAAATTACACGCCATGGTATCTTGATGGAACGAGAAGCTGAAATCTTAACAGATAGTTTGCGCTCGCTTTATTTAGAGGCCTGCGGTTACAAGACGAAAGTCATGGAGTTTATTTCGACTGAGCACACACCTAAAAACCTTTTGATAATTGCTGAAAAAAACTCTCAAAAGGTGTCTGATGATATATGGGCGCGAATTGATGCGCTAAAGGAGATATGGGGCTTAAAAGAGCATTATTTGGAGAGTCTAGTTAAGTAGTCCATCGAGGATGTCAAGAGCGCGTTTAGTCTTGGACTCCTTTTTCTTTTTTCCTTTTTCTTCACGTTCTTTTTGACGTTCTTCTTCACGCTGCTTAAAGATATCGAGAATGCTATTAGCCGATTGCTTATTCAGCTTACCTTCACTTAAGTTTTTGGCCGAATCCAAGTATTTTATATAAGGGCCGAACTTACTCTCAGCATTAAATTGAATTTGGCTTAGAAGGGTACTGAATTGCCCATCCTCAGCTTGACTAAGGAGTTCGATCGATTCATCGAATTCATACCATTGATTTTCTTTGTTGAAATCAAGAAAATCATCAAGTTCATTAATATTATCAAGTATAGTTTGAGGAGAGATGAGGTGGAGGTACTCGGATCCTACAAAGGCTGACCAAGTGAAAAATTGTGATTTAAGTTTTTGGTCTTCTTTATAGACTTTGCCGCTGAAGTCAAAGCCACCCTTTTGTCCCATTAGCTTAAATTTATTGAGTTTAACAAGGTCTTTGTTGAAGTCTAGATTTACTTGGCCCTCCTCGAAATGTAGATCGCTGGGTTTAAAGCCTAGGTTTTTGCTGATAAAAGTTTTTTCTTCCTGTTCTAAGTTGATTTTAAGATCAGTGATTTTCCAATCAATTTTTCCTTTTTGGAGTTGGGCGAAGATTTCTTCGGGACTAGTGCCTTGGGAGGCAAACTTGGTTTCTTTAAAGTCCGCCATGCCAGAAAAATTATTTTCGAAGTTTGGATTCAGTTGCTTAATAATAGCATGGACAAGGCTGAGGTCGAATCGACCGTTGAAGTTGTCTATTCTATACTTGTTTTTATCCATTGAAGCGTTGAGGTTTAAAACATGTGGGCCATGAACTAAGCTTAAGTTCTTTACTTCAAGAGCTTCTTTTTTCTTAATGAAGTTAGCAGCTAAATTAAACGGACTTGCGTTCATAACGTGTATAGAGGGGAGTTCGATTTTCGCGCTTAATTGAGTGGGCTCGAGCTCTAAGTCTAGTTTTATCTCGGAAGATAGGCTTTGTGGTTTGAAGCTGGGCTCCGTGTTATTCATTAGTCTAGTGACTTCCTGAATATCAAGAATGTTGAGTTTTGGGATATGGAGAGAGACTTTTTTGTGGCTGGTCGCCTGCTGACGGTTAAGGTAGAGAGATTGGATTTTGAGCAAATCCTTTCCAGTGTTTTTGAGACCTAAGTCCTGTAGAGTAAGGACTTGATTTTGATTGATTAAGTTGGCGTTGAGCTCCAATGAGCCTGAGGTACTAATGTTATTGAATGTTTTTAGTTTAGCACCATTGAGCGTGAAGTCGGATTTGGATTGGATGTTCTCTTGAGTCTGAACAAGTTCTAAATCCTGTAAGTTTACGGAGATGCTTTGCTTGGGGATCGTGGGGCTCTCGAGGATGTTTGCACTAACTTGTAAATTCTTAGAGTTTACAGTGTTTTTAGCAAAGTCTGGAGTGCTAATTATAGAGATGTGTTCGGATTGAATTTGTACTTGGCCGGAGGTTTTTTCTTGGAGCGAGAGTGTTAAATTTTCAAGTGATGTTTGGAGCTTTTCTTGAATGAAGTCGAAGCTTAGGGAACTTGTGAGTGATTTGCCTTCAACTTGAGCGAACTGCAGTTGATTAAGGTCGATTTTTAAGGAGCCTTTTGTGGATTCAGGTGTTCTTTTAAATTTTATTCGAGAATAGAGTTTACCGGCAAGTTTTTCATCTTCTTTTGAGAAGTTGTTCACGAGGCTTAGGTCGAGGTTTGAAGTCTTGATGTCAGCACTAATCGTCTCCTGTACCATAGAAGAGTCAATGTTGAG
Organism: Lentisphaera araneosa HTCC2155; assembly: GCF_000170755.1. NCBI lineage: Bacteria > Pseudomonadati > Lentisphaerota > Lentisphaeria > Lentisphaerales > Lentisphaeraceae > Lentisphaera > Lentisphaera araneosa. The sequence continues at coordinate 17,288 of NZ_ABCK01000032.1, read as the reverse complement.
TACTTTGTTTCCTTGTGAATCTGAACTTATAATCTTGAGCTCTAAATTATCTAGACTGTTTTTAAGTGTTGAAACTTTGAAACTAAAGTCAGCATCAATGAAATCTTTTTTTAGTTTCTCATCAATCTCAATGCTCATAGGTAGTTTGTTGAGCTGAAATTCGCCCTTGCTGATCAGTTTGTCGTGGGTGAGAAGGAAAGTTGAATCTCCTTTAATTTGTGAATCTGCAAATCCTGTTTTATGGCCAACTTTTTTAGTCTTACTGAACCAGCGTTCTAAGCTACGTGATTTTGGTGCAAAGTTTAAGGCAATGTTTAAGAGAGAGGCGTTGAGCTGTGGGACTTTTACTTCAGCTTCTATGCGTTCTTCATTGATAAGCGCGTTGATTTTAGCTTTTGAGTGTACGATCTCTCTTTCTGTACAAGATACTTCACCCTTGGCAATTTTGATGGTTTTATCAATTAGGCTTATATCAAAAGATGTGTTTAAGCTTAAGTGGTTCATATCTTTCATTTGGCTGCTTTCAAATTCGCTTATTTTGAGCGAACTTGATACATGAGCGTTAGTCACAGATTCATTGAAAGTTCCAGAGCTTTTTAAGTGGATGCTTTTTGCTGTGAAGTGCTGTTGGTTTGGCTTCTTGCGTGCGTAACTGCCATTGTAGATGATGTCAAAGTCTTGATTTGGGCCAAGTTTTTGTATTTGAAGAGAATTCAAAGTAATCAGGTGCTCATCAGCTTTGCCATAGCGATCATCTTTCGCAATCTTTATATTTGTGTCGCTTACACTCAAGTTGTGAAGAAGAAAGTTGGGGAGTTCGATGGGTTTTAGTTCTTTGCTAAGTTGTTTAGGTAAAGCGTAGAGTTGATCAAATAAATTAGCTTTTTCTACTGGCTGCTTTTTTGGTTTAGTTCTTTTTACTTCTTTCTTTAAAGAGATGGTTTTTGCTTTATTGGGGTCGGCTTTGAGTTTACCTGTGGAATCATAGGATAAATTAATAGAAGCACCGTTTAGGGTGGCTTTATCAATTTGAAGGTCGCCCTGAAGACAGGCAAGTGTTTGTACTTTGAGTTCAAGTTTCTCAGCTTTGATATTATTAGGGCCAGAGTGTGCGTTGAGCTGTGTGAGTTCAACGCTACCGCTTATGAGTGATACATTGATTGAATCGACTTCTATTGTGAACTGAGTTTTTTCTTCAAGAACGGGGAGCACGTGTGAGCGTACAAAACTCTCGGAACTTAAATAGAGAAAAAAAATCCCCAAAAGAATAATTAGACTTAGGGGAGTTATAATGAGAAACTTTTTTAGTTTAGGCTTCATTCACCAAATTTAGATTCGAACAAATCTTTTAATTTGTTAATGGCGTCTTCTGAATCTGGTCCGTTGGCATGGATGTCTAATTCTTGGCCGCAGGCGGCCGCTAGAGACATCAAATCAAGGATGTTGCGACAGTTGGCCTCTTCTGAGTCAGTTTTAAGTAAAACCTCGCTTTCAAAGTCTCCAAGGGCACGCACAATCATGGCTGCAGGGCGTGCGTGCAGTCCATACTCGTTTGATACAGTCACTTTTATTTGTCGATTCAAGGTTTTACCTCAGTTAAAATTGGCGTTGCAATATTAAGCGAGACTTTATATAGTCAATACTAAGTTGAATAAAAAAGCAAGAACTTTACAGAAATTTAATTCTTGCTATATAAAGCCTCTGTTAGTGCTTGTTAAGCTTTGCTTTCAGGGTCTAAGCTATCGTTCTTGTCTTCTGAACTTTCCGTTTTATCAGACTCCGAAGTTTCTTCGTCAGCTGAGCTATCTTTTGATTCAGAATCCTTGTCTTCTTTGCTTTCATCTTCATCAAGAACTTTAGAGCTATCCACCTTGGCTAATGATTGCTCAAGCTTTTTATCAAACTCTTCTTCATCGGCTTCCATCATGTACTGTAAGTCGAGCAGTTCGTAAACTTCGTTGGCGCTCATAGTTTCGCGTTCAAGGAGAGTTTCTGATAAGAGTTTAAGTTGATCTTGATATTTGACTAAGATGTCAGTGGCCACTTGATATTGCTCATCAATGAGTTTTCTCACTTCCAAATCGAGCTTTGTGCCGACTTCTTCAGAGTAATCATTTTTCATTGAGTATTCGCCGTCGCCACTGCTGTAGTAAACAAAACCCATTTCACCCATGCCCCAGTCACGAACCATACGACGAGCAATACTAGTCGCTTGACGAATGTCGCCTGATGCGCCATTGGTGATGTCGCCAAAAGTAAGTTTCTCAGCGATTTGACCACCCATTGTCGTTGCGATTTCAGCAAGGAGTTCAGTTCGCGTGGTTGTGTAACGGTTGTCTTCAGGGAAGTACATTGTTGCACCAAGGTAAGCGTTGCCTCGTGGCATGATAGTTACTTTGTGTAGCTTATTCATGCTGCCAGCGTAAAGACTGACGAGTGTGTGACCCGCTTCGTGATAAGCCGTGAGGCGAAGTTCGCGCTCAGACATCTTCATAGATTTTCTTTCTTTACCCCAGCGAACTTTGTCGCGCGCTTCTTCCATGTCGGCGTGCTCAATAGATTTTTTGCCAAGGCGTGCAGCGATAAGGGCACCTTCATTGATGACGTTTGCTAAGTCCGCACCAGAGAAACCAGGTGTGCCACGAGCAATGAGCTTGAGGTCAACATTTTTTCCGAGTTTAACTTTTTTGGCATGAACTTTTAAGATTTCTAAGCGACCACCAAGGTCAGGAAGGTCAACATTAATGCGTCGGTCAAATCGACCTGGGCGTAAGAGGGCTTTATCCAATACATCAGCACGGTTAGTGGCTGCAATTAAGATAACACCATTTTGGTTTTCAAAGCCATCCATTTCAACAAGTAAAGCATTGAGTGTCTGTTCACGCTCATCGTGACCTCCGCCAGTTCCACCAGAGTTACGAGCTCGGCCGACAGCATCAATTTCATCGATGAATAAAATACAAGGTTGGTGCTTTTTAGCTTGTTCAAAGAGGTCGCGAACACGGCTGGCGCCGACGCCAACAAACATTTCAACAAAGTCAGAACCACTCATAGAGAAGAAAGGGACTCCTGCTTCGCCTGCAATAGCACGAGCGAGTAGAGTTTTACCTGTACCTGGAGGGCCCACCATTAAGCAACCTTTGGGTAGGCGTCCGCCTAAGTTGCGGTATTTAGCCGGATCTTTAAGAAAATCGACAATTTCTTCAACTTCTTCACGAGCTTCTGAAACTCCAGCAACATCTGAGAATGTGACTTGTTCAGCATTTGGTGCAAACATTTTAGCCTTACTCTTGCCAAACTGCATGGCGCCACGGCCAGCATTTTTCAGTTGACGTGCAAATAAGAAGTAAAAGAGTGCAACAATGATGATGAGAGGAAGAATAAAGCTAACGATCTCACCGAATACAGCGCTTTTTTGTTTGCTGCCATAGGGCACTTTAAATGTTTTGAGAGCTTCAATTGCAGGTTCTGGTAGAAGAATATTTACAGTGCGAGTGTTATTTTCTTCAGTGACAGTTTTGCCGTCTTCTACAAGTGTAAGATGGAAGTCAACAGCGCTATTAAGGCCTTTGTCGTAACGAATAACAACTTCTTTGATTTTGTTGGTCTCTAAGAGTTGATAGAATTTTGACTCTTGAATTGATTTCCCAACTTCCTTTTGGTCGTTTTGATAAATGAGTAGTAGGGGGATGGAAACTAATATGAGAATCCAAAGCCATCCAGCCATACCTTTTTTCGGTTCATTTTCACCGTTATTTAGAGGGCGTTTCGGGCCCTCTTGATTCTTGTCGGGCATCTCTGTTCCTTAGGCTAGCTTTTTGACTAAGAAAAAGATGACAACGCCAAGAACAACAACGAGAGCAGCAATGATACCAATAATCACTTTGCTTGTGCCTTTGCTTGAGGATGACGCGTCCATTCCGCCAGAAATATTTTTTAGTTCGCTAGGATCAAATGCACCGCCAATATCATCTAGGCTAATAGCAGTTTGAGTCGTGATGGCAGTCGTATTGCCTTTTTCTTCACAGTCAAATAAAAGCTCAATGCCACCTACTTGGAGGATGTCACTGTTGTTGAGTATTTGTTCAGTGATTCTGATGCCGTTGATACGTGTGCCGTTCGTACTGCCTTTGTCACGAGCTGTATAGATTTCGCCATTACGCTCGATTTCTGCATGGTAAGAACTGATTGTTCCGTCAGGGATGCAAATCTCTCTTTCATCAGTACGGCCAATTGTATAAAGATTTCCAGTAAGTTCGAAATTTTTGCCGCGCATTATTTCTGATAGGACAATAATTTTAGGTGTTGCCATAATAACCTTTTAGTCAAATGAAATTATTAATATTGATATATTAGCAAATATAGATCGTTTTGTATGTTCTTCAATAAAAAATACTAAAAGCAACTACTTCGCGAGGTTTTTTGAGATAAAATTTGCCACATTTGGCCGTTTTGCATATGTCGGGAAGCGTTTTTTGAGTTCTTTAAGGAGTTTTTCAGCGTCGTTTTGTCGCTTGAGTTGATAGGCGGATTGCACTGCTAGGAATAAGCTCTTTGCTGAAAATTGCTTGTCGTTAAAGAGGATGTAAGTCCTGTTGGCATTTTTTAATGCCTTGTCGTAATCCTTATTAATGAAGTGTAGTTTTGCTTTGGTGTAGAGGTAGAGAGGGAAGTCGCCGGGTAGCCATTGATCAATTTTTTTGATCGTCCCTAGAGTTAGGCTCGCCTTATCAATTTTCTGGTCATTGAGAAGGATGAGTGCTTCGATTGCTGAGTATGCGCAGAATTGTTGGTCGCTTAGTTTATTGAGTTCTAGGCTGTTTAAGTTCTCCTGGCTTTGTAGGTACTTTTCAAGTCGAGCAAAAATCCTCGCGCGCTGGAGGAAAAAAAAAGTATTATTCTGATTAGTAAGTTCACAGGCGATCAAACTGCTTTCTAAGTAGGCTTCTAGCTCAAGAAGACGGCTGATGTCTTGTGTTTGTTTTTGGTTCCAGTTGAGTTCTTTTTGTAAATTATCTCTAAAGATTTTTGCATAGACTTCAGCAGATTGAGGCTTTTTGCCTTGAGAGTAGTAGATACTTGCTAATAAGTTTAGATTTTGAGCTAAGAGTGAGGGTTGTTTTATGAGTTTTGAGGCTTGCTCTAAAGATTGACTCGCATCGTTTAGGCGGTTTTGTAAATAAAAACATCTACCTTGCAGCATATAGAGGAGACCAGTTTTTTCTTTTTGGGGGTGCTTCTCGAGACCGAGGAGGATGAGTTTGTGTGCTTTGTCCCATTGTTTATTACTAAGGCATATTTCTATTTTTAGAGACGATTTTTTGAATTCTAGTTCAGGTTTGACTTGAGTTCTAACTAAGACTTCTTCTGCTTGTGTGTAATCTTTAGCGAGTAAGTAATTTTCTACCGCCTTAAATGAAGCAGTGCTTTTTTTATCATTGTTTAATAGACCAGAGAGTTTATACCAGATTTCAGCACTTTCTGTATATTGCTTGTTTTGAGCAAAGGTTTGAGCTAGGGTTTTGTGTGCGATTTCAATATTTTCCCATGTGGGTAAATAGACGTTAATAGCGGTTTGTAACTCTTTTACAGCTAGTGTAGAATTGTTTTGTTCCAGAGCTAAAAGGCTATTTTTGTAATGAATTTCAGCACGTAGGGAAGAAGTGGGGTGTTTGCTATCAAAAACTTTGCTTAGCTCTAGGGCTTTAGGCATATCCTTGACTTGTAAGTGACAATAAATGAGGTAAGCCAAGGCTTTTGGTGATTCCGTGAAGTTTTGATTTAGTAAGCTTTTCTCAAATGAGATGAGTGCTTGTTTGTATAAGCCTAACTGGTAATAGCAAATGCCTAAGGCGTAGTTAGCCCATGCCTCTTCTTCGGCATTTGGGTTTTTAATTGATGCGAGTGCACCACGTGCTTGATCATATTTTTTCGACCTTATAAGTGCAAGTACATATTGGATAGTCAGTTGGTTAAGGTTCTCCTTATGTGGATTGAGAGTCGCCAGTGTTTTGTGAGTAGTAATCAGTTCAGCGTCACGCTCTTGTGTGGCCAAAAGCTGAATGAGTAAGATGAAAGCTTGAGTTTTCAGAGAGTGATCTTTTGTAATATTCGTCAGCGTATTAAGGTGCTTTTCAGCGCTAGAATAGTTTTCTTGGCCTAAATAAAGAGAGGAGAGAGCATAGTGGGCATAAATACGTACTTCTTTATCTTCAGCTTTGCCTTTACTGCTGAGGTCTAAGAAGGTAGTTACGGCTTCATTGTTTTTGCCTTGTTCTAAAAGTAGGCGACCATATTCGTAAAGAGCATGCTCTTGATAGTTAGTTTCTGCGCTAGTAATTTTTTTATAGAGTTCTTCGGCTTTGTCGAACTCTTTTTTTGTGATCAGCAGGGCTGCTTTTTTGAGTTGGACGACAATGCGTAAGTTAGGGTCTGTCTCAAGCTTAATATAGCGATCAATGTATTCTTCAGGGTCTTTTTTGCTCTGTTCGCAACATTCGATGATTCTGAGTAGGGCGTTTTTTTCGACTTGGCTACCGGAGTCAATCAATAGCCCTTTGTACTCTTGAAGGGCATCTTCGTAAAAGCCTCTTTTAAAAAGACCTTCGGCAAAACTCCACTGTTGCTTAAGATCATTTTGTGAAAAAGCACTGAGACTAACAAAAAGTAAGCCTGCAAAGAGTCTTTTCATTGATCCTCTCCGAGGGTGGCAATACGAACATTTTCAATGGCGTGGCTTTTGCAGAGGTCAAAAACTTTGACATAGTTAGAGAAAGCTGCTTTGCCATCGCAACGAATAATCACCGGTTGGCCAGTGTAGTAGGATGCAATGTCTGCTAAAATGACATCAATTTCATCTAAGCTTTTGTCACTGTTGTTAATGCTAAATTTACCTTCTTTGTCGACATTGATAATCACTTCGCCAGGGTAACGAGCGTTGTCTTCTCCAGAAGCAGCCTTTGGAACAACTATAGAAATATTGCGTTCAAACTGAGAATAGACTGAAGCAACCATGAAAAAAATCAGGGTTAAGAAGAAAATGTCAATCATGGGTGCAAGTTGCGGCCCTTCATTGTCACTTGCAGTGGGTCTTTTGAATTTCATTGCTTAGGCCTTTTTCATGAAGCGGCGTAAAACTCGGGCACTCTTTTGTTCTAGGATATCAGTTAAGTGGCCAGCGCGTTGGCGTAATAGGGAGTGGCAGAACATGGCGATGAGACCGACAATAAGACCGGCTGCGGTTGTAACCATGGCTTGAGCAATGCCATCAGCAAGAGCAATAGGTTTTACAGCGCCAAAATCTTGCTTGAGACCTGAGAAGGCTTGCATCATACCAAGTACTGTACCGAGGAGTCCGATCATTGGGGCTATTTTAGCAATGTCACTTACATATGAGAGTTTATGATGAATGATGCCGATTTGGTGAGAGCCTTCGCTTTCTGCAGCGTCTTTAACCATGTCATAGCTTGAGTCGGAGTCTGAATGCATTTGATCAGCTGCAGCACCAATGATAGCGCCTGCAGGGCTTTGTGAGCTTTTACAGAGTTGGGCTAAGGCCTCCATGTCACCTTTTTCACTTAGAGATGCAGCTTCATTGATGAAATTATTCGGGATTAGAACTTGTTCCCGCAAAGTCATGAACAAGAGAGCGACAAGTGCAATCAGAAAGAGGGAGAGGGCGACGAGCACGAGAAGTACCAAGCCACCCTGGGATAGGATTTCTTTGAATGAAGATGAACTTTGGGCGCTTTCAGCAGCGCTGATAAGAGAGGTAAAAAGCATAGTGGACTCCGTCGGTGATTTTTGCAAAATTTCCTTAGTATATTCCAGCTTTTGAAAATATCTCTATAGGGCTTAAGTTTAGAGACGAATAAGAAAAATTTTAACAGGAAAATAATGATGAATTCATTTTCTTTTACAAAAATGCACGGTTGTGGGAATGACTTCATTGTCGTAAATACCTTTCGGGAAACAGTGCCTGAAGATTTGTCGGCTTTGGCGCAAGATATGTGCCAACGTCGCTTTGCCGTTGGAGCGGATCAATTCATTATTTTGGGGTCTGCTGAGTCTGCAGACGCTAATTTCCGTATGGATATTCTCAATGCGGATGGTTCTAAAGTGGAAATGTGCGGTAACGCTTTGCGTTGTGCAGCGGTCTATGCTAAACGAGAAGGTTTGATCCAGTCAGATGAACTTAAAATCGAAACAATGACAGGAATTTCATTTGCGACAATTTTAGAAGATGGGAATGTGAGGATAGCTGTCGCCGTTCCCTCCACTACAATTGTAGATGTCGGCTTGGATAGTGAGCACCCATTATTTGGCACGCCTCTGTCCGCTGAACAGTATACTTTTCCAATGACCGCTGTGTCTGTGGGCAATCCCCATGCAGTTACCTACGTAGATGAAATTGACTTACTCAATTTAGAGAAAATTGGGCCATTATTTGAGCATCATGAGGTCTTTAAGAATCGAGCTAATATTGAATTTGTAAAGGTTATTGATGATCACCACGTGGAAATGCGCGTTTGGGAAAGAGGTTCTGGAGAGACTTTAGCTTGTGGCTCGGGTGCTTGCGCAGTGGCTGTAGCTAGTGTTTTGCATGGCGTTGCAAAATCACCGATGAAAGTTTCCCTCAAAGGGGGTGATCTAGAAATCGAATGGGAAGGGCGAGGAAAGCCAGTTTACATGTCGGGTTCCGCAAGCTTTGTTTTTGACGCAACTTGGTCCTATTGATGCAGGATGAAGTCTTTTTAAAGCCCACGGCTAAGGGGGGCTTTCGATTTAATAAAGAAGTTGCCGATGTTTTTGATGACATGGTGACGCGTTCCGTGCCTATGTATCCAGAAATCACTAGGATATGTGCACGCTTTGCGGCGCAAGCAGCACAAGAAGGGAGTCGGGTCTATGACTTAGGGTGTTCGACTGCGAGTACTTTATTAGAAGTTAATAAATACCTTGGTGATAAAGAAGTGGAGCTCGTTGGTTGTGACCCGTCCTTAGATATGTTAGAAAAAGCAAAAGTAAAAACTTCAGGTTTAGAAAACTTCACTTTTCAACATGAAAATGCTCAAGAAGCCTTGTTGGAAAATGCTTCAGTGGTGATTATGAATTTCACCTTACAATTTATTCCTAGAGATGAAAGACCCGCAATTCTAAAGAAGATCGCAAGTTCTTTACCCAAAGGTGGTCTCTTTGTTTTTTCAGAAAAAATTGCTACCGACCTCCCAGATGATCTCGACAATTTGGTAACAACTTTGTACGATGAGTACAAACAATTTAATGGTTATGCAGATAGCGAAATCGCCAATAAGCGAAAAGCTCTTGAAAATGTGTTGATCCCCGACTCACACACCTGGCATAAAAAAGCTTTAGGCGAAGCCGGCTTTGCGGGTTCCGCAATCATCGCTAATTGGTTGAATTTCTCCTGTCTGATGGCCTGGAAATAACTTAGGGATTATGAATTAAATAATTCTCTAAACTTTTATGATCTTCCGTATCTTTAAGGTAACCTTTAACTAAAGGCGTGATTAAAGCAGTGCGGTCTATTTTTTTCATCTTTAAAAGGCGTCTTAAATCGTCGCGTTTTGATCTTGAATTGAAAGAGGCCTCGCGCACTTTTTCGAGGTCAATAAAAGAACCTTCGTAACTATCATTAGCTTTCTTGAGGAAGAGGTGTTTAGGGTGCAAACAGCGATGAACTAAATTGGCGTCATGCATTTGGCGAATAAGTTTACCACTTATAGTGAGCAGAGCCTCATATTCACTCTTAGGAAAAGTTTTTAACAGATCCCTAAGGGGCGTGTAACCCTTGAGGTCTTTGGTGATGAGGATGGCCTGATCTTTACCTTTAAACTTGCGCTGCTCAAAAAAAACAGCTTCGACTACGGGTACGTTGCGCTCTTGAAATTTTTTTATATTGATAAATTCAAGATCAAAAGTTAAGCGTCCCTTTATGGGGTTGAGTAATGTTTTTTTATAGTGATTCTCTTGTCTTTTGATGAAAAAACGTTCGAGAGTTCCATCACTGTTTGTATGGTCATAAATGTAGACGCCACTCCAGCCACCGCGACGCTTATTGGGTTCTTCAACGGCAGGAATATCCATATTCCAGATGGTATCAAAATCAGAGAATAATGAGCTCAAAGTTCATCCTTTGTTCAATTTAATGAAATACACTTATAAGTTCGTCAGTGTAATTCAACTTCAAAAGTTTATCTTTAGATGTGTTTGTGGCGTTCGGCAATAACTCCCACAAGTACAAAGCCTGATAAAAGAGTGAGTAGTAAATAATTTTGCGGGATTCGCAAATAAAATAAAGAAATCAACTTCGCAATAAAGATGGTGAGAAAGCCTATGAGGAATGCGTTGATGCCTATGAATCCACTGAGGCGAAGAAAGAAGGACTGCTTGCTAAGGAGGCGACTCATTTTCTGTGAAAGGAGATCTCCATAGACCACAAGGAGTCCTGTTATTTGAGCAATAGTGATCGTGAGAATGTGGTCTCGTAACCATCCATTTATGTTGTTCCAAAATTCGTGCATATTATCCGATAATTTATTATTGATCAAAGATAATTTTGAAAGGAGAACAACAAAGTTGATTCAGTACTTATTTACGAATTTTTTTACGTGCATTATGGGCTTTAGGTGGGTTTTGATTAAATTGGGCGACATTGATTTCTGCTGTGTTCATATGTCTCAGGCGATTCCACGGTCCGCCCCACCATTCGTTATCGGGCATACTGTTATCCCAAGTGTCAAATTCATTTTGTAGTTGTTGTGCCAATTCAGGATGTTGTTTGATGAGGTTACTTCTCTCTTCGGGATCTTCTTTAATATTAAATAAAGTAATGGTTAGCGGGCCATGGGCGTCGTTCCATTGCAGCTTCCAGTCGCCTTTGCGAATGGCGTAGTCCGTGTCACGTCTCCAGAACAAGCTGCGTTTTATTTCTTTATCTTCCTTCAAATAGGGGAGGATGTCTACGCCGTCGTACGCAAATCCTTTTTGCGGTTTCTTATCATTGCCGCCAGCAGCTTTAACTAACGTGGGTTGCAAGTCAAGAGCAGAGATCGGCATGTCATATTTCGTGCCTTTTTGTATTTGTTGAGGCCACTTGATGCAAAAAGGCACTCGAATTCCGCCTTCATAAGTGTCGCCCTTATATCCACGGAAGATTCCTGTCGAAGACATGGTAAAACCTCCACGATGGCGATTGGGGTCTTTTGGACTATGTTCGATGCCTTGACCTTGAGGAGAGCCATTGTCGCTCAGGAAAATTATGATGGTGTTATCGTCAATGTTTTTCTCTTTGAGTTTCTTCATCACTTTGCCGATGCCTTCATCCATGGCATAAACCATTGAGGCAAAAACGTGATAGTTTTTGTCGTCTTTAAGGTGTGCCGTTTTATCAAGCGCATGTTGCGTTGTTTGCCAGGGATGATGCACGGCGTTATAAGCGAGATAAAGGAAAAATGGTTTATCGGCGTTGCGATCAATAAAATTGACTGCCTCATCTGTAAATAGGTCTGTCAGGTAATTTTCATCGACAACTTTGACACCTTTTTCTTTAAATACATCGATGTACTGCGCTTTGTTGGCAGGTTCCATTTCTTCGTTTCTAAAGATAGGCCAGCGAGATTTGCCTTTAGCAAACTCTTGAGTCCACTCGGTATAATCGTGTGAACCATTGATAAAACCGTAGAAAAAATCATAACCGCGTTGGTTAGGACGAAGACTCATGTCAAAACCCATGTGCCACTTGCCAATCATACCATTAGTATAACCTAAGGTTTTGAGTTCTTCTGAAATCATCGATTGACTTTGAGGGAGACCAGCCATGGGGTACTTCATTTGATTGGGGTAGCCTGAACCATTGGGGTTTTCGCCACAGCCAAAGCGTTGTTGGTAAACACCTGTGAGTAAGCCCGCTCGAGACGGGCCACAGACCGATGCGCTTACATAGCCTTGGCTAAATTGTACACCTTGCTCAGCAATAGAGTCGATATTTGGGGTGATAATACGTTTGTTGCCGTGATAGCCCACGTCATCATAGCCCATGTCATCGGCAAAAATGAGGATAATATTGGGTTGCTTGTCTGCGAAGGTCGCAAAATTGAATAAGAAAAATAAAGAGAAAAGGTATTTCATTAATAGACTCCAGTTATGATTTAATAAGTCATACGGAGGGTATTAGCAAGAAATGACAGTTTTGATAGAAAAAAAGTACTTATAACAAAAAAAGGCTACATGTAATATGAAGCCTTTGGAAAAGAATTATATGAATTTTAATCGTTTTTAAAATCGATTCTATCATTTTTGTTAGCGTTACTCAAGTCACTGCTATTTATTTTAAGTGAAGTAACTGAACCGCCAACATTAACAAAAGGATAGGTGTTGTCGCTACCATGCCATTGTTCATTGACGCTGCCGCCGAGGTTATTATAAACATCGTAGGAGACAAATAAGCTCATTGTTTCAGGACGTTTAACTTTCGAGGATTTTAAGCCCTTAGTCCCTCCGCTTGCGTTTAAATCGCTTGAAATTGTGCTATTAGCAGAAGCATAATATGATGCATCTTCACTAGGGTTGCTTGGACATACATTTACCTTGTCATAACTACTACCAAGATAGAGAGATATAGGGTCACTTGCATTAGAAGCCCAAGCACTTCCTTCTTCTGGGGGGAAGTAATTTTTATTATCTTTTAGGTAAACCGCAGTGGCTTTTGCAAGTTGGCTAAGGTTGCCTTTGCATTCGGTGAGTTCACCCTTCTGCATACCTTTGATGACGGCAGGGACACCAATAGAAAATAAAAGTATAATAATGCCGACGACGACAAGCATCTCGGTGAGTGAGAGAAAGTGCTTTTTCATAAAAACTCCGTTTATTAATCTATTGAGTCTAACTCAATTAATCGTCAGATGCAAATTCTAAAGGGTGATGGGAGTGTGACTAAGTAGGGACTTAGTACATTTTAGAAGTGTTTACGGGACGCGCTTTATCGATATGTCCCTTACTAACACGCTCTCTAAATTTGATTAATTCTGGCTGTAGGTAAGATTTCCATAACTCAGTATCGGCAAGTTTATCTTTACTTTTCCATTGATCATAGAATTCTTGCGGTGGAATGACTGGGTAGGCTTTACCATACTGACCACGTTCATCACTAAGTGTAAGTAAAAACCAAAAGCGCATGAGCTTCTTGTGTTTCTTACCTTTTCGCTGATGGTGGGTGAGTTCCACATTGTTATAATAAATAACGCGAGGACGAATAAAGAAACCGAGAAAACCTGAAGGTGAGGCAACGTCATGACCCGTAGTGATATTAATTTCATCTGCAGGAGGAGCAAAGGGGAAGATTAATACGTGTTGTAAATCTACTCGTGGGGAATCCATCCAAGTTACTTGGACCAAAGTTTGATCAGGTGTTGGAGCTTGGGTAGTCGAGAACTTTGCAGGGTTAACACGATTAATATAGATCGTAATAATCGGTGTTAATGCCGAAATTGCGATAAGCGCAAAGATTAGCTTTAAGCCTGAACCACGCTTGTAAGCAGAAGAGGGGAGCGATTGCTCCCCTGCTTGATCTGTAAGATTATCTGTCACTAGATATTATTCGGCTACGGGAGTCTCTACTGACTTTTCTTCTTTAGGTGGTTCAGCTTTTATTACTTGCTCAGCTTTATCAATTTTGTAGCCGAGTGGAGTGTAGCCTGCAGTAGCTTTTACCATGTAAGGCTTGTGAGGGATTTCAGTAAGTGTCTGAAAACTCTCAGGCATGCCTTCACGAAGATGAACTTTATCATCACGAGTTAAAGTATCAGCTAAAGTGAAAAGGAAGAAGAGTGACAAGAAGAATATTCCTGAGAGGAAAGTCGCTCTATTAAGAGGCTTGTCGTAGTGCAAGTGCATGAAGAAGCCACAAACTAAAGCTGCTTTAGTGAAAGCAATGATCAAAGCAATGATGATCGCAATAGTTGGTGTGATTTGCATCTTTGTGAAATGAAAAATCATTTCTGGCATGAACTTAGCTGTCCATACAGTGAGTGCAGTAAGGACAAAAAGGGCTGTGCCGACTGCAATGTACATCGTCATAGGAAGTACGTGCGGGTGATGGTCACTTTCGGGTCCGTGATGGTCGCTCATAATTCGTATCCTTATTTAGTAAGATAAAGTAGTGGGAAGAGGAAAATCCAGATAAGGTCAACTAAGTGCCAGTAAAGGCCGACCATTTCAACTGGAGTGTAGTAAGCTTCGTAGAATTCACCCTTAGCCGTTCTCCAAGAAACCCAGAGAATCGCGATGAGACCGAGAATAACGTGAAGTACGTGTGTCGCAGTCGCCATGAAGTAAATACTAAAATAGAGATGTTCATTACTCATGTGATCGCCCATGAACGAAAAGAAATCGCCAGGGAAAATACCGAGTTCAAATTTGTGACTATATTCAAAGTACTTAACAACGAGGAAGCCCATGCCGCAGAGAACTGTGAAGAGCAATAATGCTAGTGCTCTACCTTTGCGGTTGAGTTGAACTTCGCGGATGGCAACGGCCATTGTCACCGAGGAAGTAATAAGGATAACAGTGTTCACAGCACCCATTTTCCAGTCGAGCTTATCAGCGCCACTTTCAAATGTTTCTGGGTACCAAGTGCGGAAAACTACATAGGCAACAAAAATGCCGCCAAAGAGCATGAATTCCGTGAGGAGAAATAACCACATGCCAAGTTTGCATGATTCGAATTCCTGATCCGCATTCGAAAAGTGATGCGAAACGAAACGAGGGATAAATTTACTTGTATCTACCTTAGAGCTCATCTTAATAGTCCTTTATTATTCGTACTCGTAGGGAGCTTTTTTCATTACGGGAACATCCTCAGAGAAGTTTTCGAGGACAGGAGGTGACTGAGTTTCCCAGTCCATAGTCGTTGCACCCCAAGGATTGTTGGGAGCCTTACGGTCACTAAAGAGTGAAGCAATAAGGTTAGCAAAAAGGATAAGTACACCGAAACCGAGGATGAAAGCACCGATAGAACTGAAGCCGTGCATTTGGCTCCAAAGTTCGTTGCTTGAATCATATGTGAAGTAACGGCGGGGCATACCTGTGTAACCGAGGAAGAACTGAGAGAAGAAAGTCACGTTGAAGCCGATAAAAACGATAATACAGGCAACTTTACCGACTGTCTCATTATACATTTTACCAACCATTTTTGGCCAGTAGAAGTGAAGGCCAGAGAAGAAAGCGATAACGGTACCACCAAACATTACGTAGTGGAAGTGAGCTACAACATAGTATGTATCGTGAAGAACAATATCAGTTGAGAGCGTAGCAAGCGGTAAACCAGTTAAACCACCGATGGTGAAAAGGAAAAGGAAAGAAAGGGCATAGCACATGGGAGTTTCAAAAGTGATTGAACCTCTGTGGAGTGTAGCTACCCAGTTGAATACTTTAATCGCAGAAGGAATTGCAACGAGGAAAGTCAAGAAAGAGAAGACTAAGCCAGCGTAGACTGATTGACCTGAAAGGAACATGTGGTGACCCCATACGAGGAAGGAGATAACCGCAATCGCGATAGAAGAGTTAGCAATAGCTTTGTAACCAAAGATAACTTTACGTGAGAAGCAAGAGATAACCTCAGAGATAACACCCATACCAGGGAGAATCATGATGTATACAGCTGGGTGAGAGTAGAACCAGAAGAAATGCTGGAAAAGTACTGGATCACCACCAAGTGCGGGGTCAAAAATACCAACTTGAAGAGTTCTTTCTGCAATGAGAAGAAGAAGTGTGATACCAAGAACTGGAGTAGCTAGAACCTGGAGAATTGAAGTTGCATAAAGAGCCCATAGGAAAAGTGGCATCTTGTACCAGCTCATACCCGGAGCACGCAATTTGTGAATTGTTACAATGAAGTTAATACCTGTGAAGATCGACGAGAAACCTAATATAAAGGCTGCCAGGGTCATGGTTATGACGGCACCAGCGGTTTCTTTTGAATAAGGTAAGTAGAAGGTCCAACCAGTTGTGAGTGGGCTTTCACCACCGACAATACCGTAGAGGGCAACGCAAGCACCAATGACATAAATATAGAAACTGGCCAAGTTCATCTTCGGGAAGGCAACATCTTTAGCCCCAACCATGAGCGGGAGTATAAAGTTGCCTAAGGCTGCGGGGATCGCAGGGATAATGAAGAGGAAAACCATGATCACACCGTGAAGTGTGAACCACATGTTGTATGTATCCTTGTACTCTGGAGTCATGGGGAGCATGCCGCCTGGAGTTGCAAGTTGAGCACGGATCATGAGGGCAAAAGCACCACCAGCAAAGAGAGCGAGTGAAGATGCAATAAGGTACATGATACCAATGCGTTTGTGGTCGATAGTGTAGACCCAAGACATGATGCCTTTTTTGGCCTGGTAAAAATTGACTTCGTTTTGTGTAGTTGTACTCATTATAGACTCCTATTTCACAGTGTCTTCAGATTTCTCTTCTGAAGGCTTGTCTGATAATGTTTTAATAAATTCGATGAGGTTTTTGACTTGAACTTCATTTAAACCCTGAGCCGGCATTGGAACAGCATAGCCAGGTACAATTTGTTTAGCTGGATCATTAATAGAGTCAGTAAGATATTGATGATCAGCAATAGCTTTAGTGCCATCAGTGAAGGTTCTTTCTTTACCCCACAGACCCCACCAGTTAGGACCAATGCCTTTTGGAGCTTTTGGATCAATGGCGTGACAAGATTTACAGTTCCTTTCCCAGAGGCGTTCACCAATTTCAGCAGGAGTACCACCTTCTTTTGGTTTGATTGACTCTTTGAATTTTGCGTATTCATCTTGAGAAACAACGTTCAGCCAACCGACCATGAATGCGTGGTCAGTACCGCACATTTCATTACATGTGTAGTAGTAGACGCCTTCTTTAATTGGAGTAAACATAAATTCGCGTTTTTGACCAGGAACAGCATCGCGTTTTACACGCATAGCGGGAATCGCAAATGAGTGGAGAACATCTTTTGAAGTAACGACTAATCTAATGGGAGTATTAATTGGAACTGTCAAGACCTTTGGGCTTAAAATAGCTTCGCCATCTTTACTAAATAGATCTTGGTTTTTACTGAAGTAACTTAGGTTATTAAACTTCGGGTTACTTTCGAAATCAGAGATTTGTTTGTCTAAAGCTGCAATTTTCTCAGCATCTCCAGCTTCAGCTACATCTTTTTGTTGCAAAGCTTTTCTTTGTGCTTTAGCTATTTTAAGTGGGCTGAGTTTTACTGAGTCTTGCGA
>NZ_ABCK01000031.1 GCF_000170755.1 Lentisphaera araneosa HTCC2155 | reverse complement strand
TGTTCTGGACGTAGTGGATTTGATGAAGATGTGAGTTGGTTAGATATCGCCAAAATGGATGACTTAGATTTGCTGTTTCAGTTAGGGGACAATCACTATGCCGATACAACTGACCCAAAAGTAATTACAAAGCGTTATATCAATCACCGCTCACTCCCTAGTTATAGGTCTGTCACAGCGAGAACATCGACCTATGGTATTTGGGATGACCACGATTTTGGCCCCAACAATTCCGACGGCCAGACTCCCGGCAAAGAGAAATCACTAGAAATCTTTAAAAAGCATTGGGCGAATCCTAGTTTTGGTGAGAGCGATAACCCTGGGATTTACACAACATTTCACTATGGTGATGTTCAGTTCATTCTATTGGACAGCCGTTATCATAGAACTCCAAATGGCAGCATGAAGGCTGATGATCCGAAGAAGAAATTACTTGGGGATAAGCAGCTCGCTTGGTTGAAGAGAACTTTGGAAGAGTCACAAGCCAAAATAAAAGTCGTGGCTTGTGGTAGTGAATTTCAAATGTTCGGATCATCCGATGGTTTCAGTGGCTTCCGGGTTGAGCAGAAAAAAGTCCTCGACTTATTCAAGGCAACTCCAGGGGTGATTTTGATTTCTGGTGATCGACATTTTACGGGAGCTTATCATAATCGAGGAGAAACTCTGGAAGTTACCAGTGGCCCTCTAGGAAGTGGCAATGCAAGACCTCGAATTAACAAGGATATGATTTTCAAAGAGACTCAAGGTAAAATGTTTAGTGTTTTTGAACTCGATACGACCCAGAATCCCCCCCAAGTCACTTTAGAAGTTTACCGCTCTGGCCATGGGCAGATTCGCAAGCAAAGCTTTACCTGGGATCAAATCAACGGCAAAGAAGCCATTGAGAAGTCAACTAAATAAATATATTTTTTATGACGTGGCCGTCGGCAGGGGGGAGCTCACTTCCAACGCATTGGAAGTGAGTTTGCGGTGATCGATCGTCTTGTTCCATTGTGTGTCAATGAAATCGGCAATTCTTTGAGATCGCCTGAATAAGCCAGTGCAGTATCCTTCTAAATGTAGGGGGCCTTAAAGAACTTGCAGCTTACTGTCTATATTCTAATTCATTTTCCTGGAAGTAGTCATCAACAAATAAAGGGAATGCACTTAGAATTGAGACAGAATTTGATGGTTGAATGAAATTAGCCACTTGCCCCTCAAATATGGTGTTTTGTTCAATTGAGTTTTTAGTGCTAAGAGCGTAATCATTATTGACGATCCAATTAGCTTTTTTTAGATGCCTTACACACACTTTGTTCCAGTCATCTTTCGATAGACGCATCAAGTCATTATAATGATCTAATTCACTCACATAGCTTTTGTACTGTTTATTCTTTGTGATTTTCCAAGTTTTATTTTTCAATAGATCAGTTTCTTTAATGGCTTCTACCATAGGGTAATTTAAATAAAGACGACCATTTTCGGTTTCGTTATCAAACGTGGATAGTAGTTCTGAAATTTTTTGAATGTCGGCTCGTGTGTCATGGCCATCATGGTCAAAAAATAAATATATTTCACCAACATCATCACGATCTAAATTTTTCAGGTCATCAGTTAGTATGTTTTGCTCTCTTAATACCTCAAAAACATCTGCATGTTCATCTCGTTTTATCACATCGTAAAGAGAATAGATGTTACTTCCGAAAACATTGTGAATAATACTGGAGCTATCATCAGTGAAGAAATGCTCTTGTAAACAATTACTTATCTTTGGTTCAGTTTTAAACCTTCAAAAACAAATAATATTTTATAACTCATTAAACATGCCAGCTTTAAACATCTTTTGATTGTTATGAGCTTTTCGTAAATCTTTTTTAGTTAATTTATGGAAAGGATTAATTTCACTCTCAGTCATGTTAAATAAACAATCGGGACGCATTAAATCATTATTCATTAAGTCGGTATTATGAGTTGTGAATACAGCTTGAACACCATCTTCATTTTTTAATAAATCAATAAGTTTTTTAGCTAAGAGGTAATGATAGAAAGCATCAAATTCATCAATATAAATGAATGTAGCGCCATATTCTTTAATATGTCTTTTTAGAATTAACAATGAGACATATAAATAGCCAAGTGATAATGTTCCTGTAGAAGCGACATCAAAAAAACTAATAGCTTTTGAATCAAAATTAAAAGCTATATGTGGATCTTCTTCACCTACATCAATGGTTGTTAATGAACATTTTATATTACATGAGTTAAGAAAACTTTCGAATTTTTGCAGCCCATCTGCTTCTTCGAGAATATAGTTTGAAGCTAAAGATGTTTTGTAGCTCATTGTTTTGTGCGTATCGACAGTTTTTATCATTCTCATATAGTTGACAAAATTTATGAAACGATTAAAAGTTTTATTTTCTTGATTTTCATCGTCTAATACAGAGTTGTTGTGAATAAATTTCACGAATGATAGCGATTTTCCTGCCATATCTGTTTTTAGGCTCTCTGCACCTTTTAGTAGAACTGTACCATTTTGATCAGTTCTCTTATCTATGTGTATAAGCTCTTTATTATTAATAATGATTTTTTCCGCAATCACTTCATCCGCATTCTCTTTCCAATATTCGTATATGAGAGTGTCACCAGCAAAATAAAATTCGTATGAAAATTTAGCGTATTTTTCATTAGATAGTGCATTAATATAATTTTTATATAGGTCTCGTTTTTCATGAAGGTTCCAATCAGTTAAATGGAATTGGATATCCATGATAGCACAACCTAAATTCGATTTTCCGCATCCATTTACGCCATATATAAGAGCTTTATAAATGGTATCATCTTTTATACATTCTTGATTAAATTCAAAGCTTTTAGAGTCTGTAAAGTCAAGTGTAAATTTATCTTTAAAACCTTTAAAGTTAGTTACTGAAAACTTTCGTAGCATTTGATAGTCCTAGCCTTATTACATAATTGCTAAGAACTTAGAGGTGAAATAGAGCTTATCAAGGTTTGCCGTAAAAAAACTACGGCAAGGGTTTTTTGAGACAAGGCCAAGCTGGTGCTTGGTGTACCCAGGACGCCGTTTATTGAATAGGCTTAAGCCATAATATCGTGGATGACGTGGCCGTGGCCGTGGACGTCGGTGAGTTTGCGGTGATTGATGGGTAAAGTTAACCAGGTTCTAAAAGGAATAAAGAATGGCATAAATAAACAACTTTGACATTATTTTGTCAAAGTTGGTTGATTAATGGGATTTTTGGAACATTTATTATGTATTATTAAATATTCTTTGGTTTAACGATGATACGAAAATTTACTGTTGAAAACTTTTACAGCATTCGCGACAAGGTGGCACTTAATTTCTCTATTCCAAAAAATGCACCCCCCTTGGAGGCCTTTTATGAAAATTGTGACGGTGGTCGTTACCCAAAGGTTGTCGCGGTTTTTGGTCATAATGCATCAGGGAAAACAAATTTAGTTAAAGCTTTAGCATTTTTGAAGTACTTTACAACGGACTCTTATCTACTAGACAAAGATCAGGATATACCAGTGTTAGGTTTTAAGTTTTGTGAAGAAACTAAAGATGCGACGTCTAAGTTTGAACTGGAGTTTGATGCTTATGGAGAAATCTATTTATACACTTTAGAAGTAAAGTCGGAAGGGATTGTAAGAGAGTCGCTTAAAACGCGACTTAAAAAGGCGACCATCTTTACCCGAATTGGTAAAACCATTAAATCTCCTATTAAAGAGATTGCTAAATTATCGGATATTTTTTCAGTAAAGGTGTCTTTATTATCATTTTGCTATCACAATGATATTGAGATTGCAGCTCTTAATTCTCCTATTAATGCTTTCTTAAATTCAGTAAGTAATGTCACGAGCATGGGGCGCGATAATTTGACCTCGCCTTTATTAGATAAAATTTTTAGTTCTACCGAAAAATATAAACTTAATGAAGATATCAAAGATCAGGCTGTGCAATTACTGTCCTCGTTCGATCTAGGTTTAGTAGATATTCAGTTTAAAACCAAAGAAGTGATAAAGGGTGACAAAGCTGTAGTTGAAACAATTCCATTCGTTTTTCATGAAATCAACGGAGATCGCCAATCTCTTTTCATTGGTCAGGAGTCTAATGGCACTCAGTCTCTTTATGTATTGATTTTTGATGTACTCAATACATTGAAACACGGAGGCGTTGCAGTTATTGATGAAATTGATGCCTATCTCCATTCGCACATGCTTAAAAATTTCTTAGAGTTATTTTACGATGAGGAAAGTAACCCTCATGGAGCGCAATTGATTTTTACGGGTCATGCGGATTATATCATGTCTTATTTGGAAAAGGAGCAAATTATCCTTACGGAAAAAGACGAGAATTGCGTTACGGATGCTTACTTTATCAAAGACATTAAAGGAGTGCGTCGTGTCGATAACTTACGCGAAAAGTATCATGCTGGAGCGTATGGCGGTATACCTGTAGAGGCGTAGTTATGAATGGTAGGAGGAGACGTCAGCAGAAAACTACATGTCTTATTGTTTGCGAAGGTAAAGCGGATAAGAGTTTTTTGGATTTTTTAAAGCAAACATATCAGAATAGTACTTGGTCATTTAGGGTTGAGAAAGCTGGTGGTGATCCTCAATCAGTTATTAGAAGGGCTAAGAAAATATGTTCAGGCTATGATGAAGTTTATTGTATAAGTGATAATGATAAAGATATAACTATGTCAATTCCACGGAGTATTACTTCACTACGAATAAGTCCTTGTTTAGAGGCTTTTTTGTTAAAGATAGTTTACGATCAAAGTGTAAGTCAAAATATTAAATCGACTTTTGAAACTTATTTCAGCCGAGAAGCCCAGAAGATTGATAAGGATGAATGGGCAAGACGAATCTCTAAAGAACAACTCGAATCCTGGCGAGTTAATTTTAGTGAACTCAATGCGTTGATAGAGATTTTTGAAAATCCCTAACTGATTTACTTAGAAAAAGTAGTGATAATTCCACCATTATTATTTTGAGACAAGGCCAAGCTGGTGCTTGGTGTACCCAGGGCGCCGTTTATTGAATAGGCTTAAGCCATAATATCGTGGATGACGTGGCCGTGGACGTCGGTGAGGCGGAAGTCGCGACCTTGATAGCGATAAGTGAGTTTGCGATGATCAATGCCCATGAGGTGTAAGATAGTGGCGTTGCGATCGTGGATGTGCATGGTGCCGGGAACCCATTTGTCATCTTTACTCGGTTGCGGTTTGAGTATGTTGCCATCTTTATCCGTAATATTGTAGCCATAATCATCGGTGCGACCATAAGTGATACCAGGTTTAATACCGCCACCAGCCATCCAAGTTGTGAAGCAACGCGGGTGATGATCGCGACCATAGTTTTCTCTTGTGAGCGGCCCTTGGCAATAAGCTGTACGACCAAATTCACCACCCCAAACAACAAGGGTATCTTCTAACATGCCGCGTTGCTTGAGGTCCATAATAAGCCCATAGCAGGCTTGATCGATATCACGGCACTGATTTTCGTGCTCATGTGGGAGGTTGCGGTGGGCATCCCAACCGCGGTGAAAGATCTGAATATTGCGAACTCCGCGTTCCGCTAGACGTCGAGCATTGAGGCAAGAAGCGGCAAAAGTACCCGGGGTGCGAGCGTCTTCACCATAGAGTTTGTAGGTATGCTCAGGTTCCTGAGAAATATCCATGAGTTCAGGAACGGCGGTTTGCATGCGGTAGGCCATTTCGTGTTGACGAATGCGAGCAAGAATCTCAGGATCACCAAAGGAGTCGTGATGTTGTTGATTAAGTGCTGCGAGGGCATCGAGTTGTTGACGACGATTAGCGCGACTCACACCTTTGGGATTATTGAGATAGAGCACGGCATCTTTTTGACTCCTAAGCAGAACGCCCTGATGATCAGAAGGCATGAAGCCACTTCCCCAGAGGCGACCAAAGAGGCTTTGCTCCGCGTGTTGACTTCTGGCGTGCATGACTACGTAACCCGGGAGGTCTTTGTTGTCACTGCCAAGGCCATAGCTCAGCCAGGCGCCAAGGCTAGGGCGACCAGGGATTTGACTACCAGTTTGGATATAGGTGATGGCGGGGTCGTGATTGATTGCCTCGGTAAAAGTACTATTGACGATGCACATTTCTTTGACCGCTTTTGCGGTGTGGGGCAAGAGCGAACTGACGTGGACGCCATTTTCATTGTTGTCGTATTTTTTGAACTTGTATTTACTGGGGCAAACAGGGAAACTCTTTTGGCCCGCAGTCATGCCCGTGACGCGCTGACCATCGCGGATTTCATCGGGGAGTTCTTTGCCAAACATGTCGGTCATTTTGGGTTTGTAGTCCCAGGTATCGTGATGGCTGGGGCCGCCACTCATAAAGAGGTAAATAACTCGCTTGGCGGTGGCTTTGTGATGGATTCCCCCATTGAGTTCAGCTTTTTGTCTGAGTTGAGGATTGCTTGAATCTGCGCCGTAAAGGTTTGCCATGGCCATGGCCATGGCCATGGTGCCAAGACCAAGACTGGCCTGGCCAAATAAGTTGCGGCGAGTCATCATCAGATCATTTTCACGTATGGGATTTTGTTCAAACATATTCATTTCCTTTGATACGCAGATTAATAGAGTAGAAGAGCCAAATCAGAGGCTAAGATGGTGGCGGAAACTTGCGTCCAAGCGGCATGTTCAATGAGGTCAATTTGCGGATTGCGCAATTTATCCCCAGTGGAGAGCAACTCTTTGGCGTCTTGGGGTGAGGCACGGAATTTTTCTTTCATTTGCTTGAGCAGCTTGAGACAAACCTGACGCTCTTGTGCCGAGGGTGAGCGCGAGGAAATGACTTGGAAAATCATTTGCAGTCGGGATTGATCATCTTTTGCTTCAGTCAAAAGCCTTTCGGCTAGTGAACGGGCCATTTCGATACGCTGGGTCTCGTTTAACAGTGCGAGAGATTGCAGTGGCGTATTGGAACGAGAGCGTTGGACGCAACTGACCTCGCGACTGGGCGCATCAAATAAATTCATCATGGGGTGGGGGCTAGTTCGCTTCCAATAGACGTAGAGGCTGCGACGATAGAGTTTGTCGCCGGTATCTCTGGTGTATTCCTTGGTGTCACTAGAGGGATGCGCGAGAGCTTTCCATAAGCCACTTGGTTGGTAAGGTTTGACGCCTTCGCCGCCCATGTGGGGGTCGAGTAAGCCACTGGCCCAGAGTCCCATATCGCGGAGGACTTCGGCATCGAGACGATAAGAAGGGCCACGAGCGAAGAGTTTATTTTCGGGGTCACTAAGATCTTGGCGCCATTTAGAGGATTGTTGGAAAGTCTGGCTCAAGAGCATCATCTTCAGAGTCTTTTTTAGGTCCCAGCCATCTTCCTGGAGTTTGAGGGCGAGCCAATCGAGTAACTCTGGGTGAGTGGGGTGGTCACCTTGAAGGCCAAGGTCCTCGGGAGTGCGCACGAGGCCTGCGCCAAAAACGCGTTGCCAAATGCGGTTAACTAAAACGCGAGAGACAGTGGGGTGATTGGGCGAGGTCAGCCACTGCGCAAGGCCAAGGCGATTTTTGGGAGCGCCTTCCGGCATTTCGCCCATGACTGAAATGACTCCGGGTTCGAGAGCTTTGCCAATGGGATTGGTATATTCACCACGCTCAAGAACAAAAGTATCGCGTTTTTTACCTTCTTTTGCAATAAGAGTGGTGGCAAAGCGGTGTTCGATTTTATCTAGAGGCGTTTGCGGTACAAGGTGCATGCCACTGGAGATTTTGAAGCGCTTGAGATCAATGGCATGAGTGTCGATATGAAGTTCAATTTGCAGCCTATCGCCTTTGGAGAACTTGAGTCTATCCGCAAAGCTGAGCGTTGCGCTATGATTGAAGTTTTTACTTAGGTCAATGCGCCAGCCAGAATTCGTTTTTTCTTTGAGGATATTATCGACTTTGAAGCGATTGTGAGACGAAGTTCCGGAGATGGAATCAAACTCAATTTCTTTTGTCGTGCCATCCTCATGAATATATTTGGCTTGGAGCTTTTTTATAAAAAACTGCTGAGTTTTAGGCTTGGGGTTTTTTAAGTTTTTATAATTGAGGATTTCAAGTTTAAAACCATCCACTTGAGGGCTGAGTTCAGTGATATCAAAAGTGTATGTTTGGTGTTTTGCTTTTGGCGTGGCGGTTTTGCTACTCTGACTTTTTAGCGCAGTAAAAATAGGCTGAGGACTTCTTTTTCCGCTAGCCTTGATCTTATTCCATTGCTGCCAATCGTGAATATTGCCGGGAGCTTTAATGACGGGTGCGTAATCGTAGCGATTGCCATCGACGGATTTCTCTGCGGTATTATTAAAAAAGGCCATGAGCTTGTAGTATTCGTCATGGATGATGGGGTCGTATTTATGCGTGTGACAACGGACGCAGAGCAGGCTAGAACCAAGCAGTGCGGTACCTAGTGTCTCGACGCGGTCAAAATTATTTTTCATTTGGAACTCTTCTTCCAAGGCGCCCCCTTCACCAGTGGTCGGATTCATGCGTACAAAGCCAGTGGCAACCTGCTGTTCCAAACTTGGATTGGGGAGTAGGTCCCCGGCAACTTGCCAGGTGATAAAATCATTGAGTGGCAGGTTGTCGTTCATGGCCATGATGACCCAATCGCGGTAGGGGTAGATGGCGCGACGATTATCTAGGTGCAGTCCATGGGTATCGCCATAGCGAATCGCATCTAACCAATAACGAGCTTGGTGTTCGCCGTAAGTGGGTTTGGCGAGTAGCTGATCAAGGTAAGTCTCATAGGCCTTGGAACTGGTGTCATTGAGGAAGCGATTGAGTTCTTGTTGATTTGGTGGCAAGCCAGTGAGAGTAAGCGCGGCACGACGAGCGAGAGTGCGTTTATCAGCTGCGGGGGCAAAGGTCTTGCCCTTGGGGAAATCGGCTTTGATAAAATCATCTATGCTATTGAGTGTGTCATGTTTTTTTGCTAAGACATAGGCCCAGTGTTTTGCGTACTTCGCACCCGATTTGATCCATTGAGTGAGCAGTTTACGTTCTTTGTCGGTGAGTTGCTTTTCGTCCTCTGGAGGCATGGGGTCATCATCATCATTAATGCGGTAGATGACTTCGCTTTCTTCTGGATTTTGAATATCAATAGCTTTGTAGCCATCGAGATCTTTGGTGGCGTGCTCAAAGCTATCTAAGCGAAGATCTTTTTCTTTGGAATCTGGGCCGTGACAAGCAAAGCATTTATCAGATAAGATAGGCAGAATTTCTTTGGCAAAATCGGGGCTTTTGGCCTTGCTTAAGAAAGGTATAAAAAGAAGAGTGATTAAGGTCAAATGGTATTTCATATGTAGGGATCGTTTTTTAATACTTATAATGATTTACAATGGAAATCAATTGAGTGTTACAAACACCACAATAATTTACGGATTTCAATCGAATAATTTAGTTATTACTCCGATGCACTACAGAGGCATTATCTATGCGCATCCCACATTGTTCCAGTGGTGTTTGTATCGCTACCCATCCCACCGCCATCTATGGAAAGAGTAGAGTAGGCATTGAGGGATTCCACGTGACCATCAACAAATAAAAAGTTGGATTTATTGAAGCCCTCATGAGGAACATTTGCCGTACTTAAGAAAAAACTTTCTGGGCTGACGGAGCTCTGGTCGTCACGCCCTAAACAGCGCCCTTCAGTCATGTGTTCAAAAGTAGAGATGGTACTGCTAGCTTGGTTAATTTCAGAGATTTTACTCGAAGCGTAGCCATCTAGGGCTCCTTTCCAATTAAAACCAGTTATACCTCTTTTACTACTATTTATAGACCCCGCATTCACATAGTACATATAAGTTGTTGGTGAATAAGATAAAGTTAAAACATCTGTATCGACTCCCCATATACGCGAGATCTCGTCATCGGGGCAAGCATAGATTTCAGAATTGTAGAGACTTTTTTCTAAGGGCCACGCGGAGTTTAAATCGCTCAAAGGAACATTTCTTCCATCGTAGCCGTTTAGTCTGTCATCCCAGCTCATTTGGGGACTATCAGTTGGATAATATCCATCATTATCATCAAAATACATTTGATAGGCAACCTGAATTTGCCTCATGTTGGATTTACAAACGGCCAATTTTGATTTATCACGTGCGGAGCTAAGTGCGGGTAAAAGCAAAGAAGCTAAGATTCCGATTATGGAGACGACAACTAAGAGTTCGATGAGTGTAAACTTATTTTTGTTCATGGTACAAACCTTATAATTTTAAATTCTAAAGGGTTTATACAATAAGAAGTTTTCTCACGTTACAAAAACTCAGATATTGTTTTATTGTTACTCACTATGGGGGGCATATCATAAGCGATTTTAAGTATTTTCCCTTGATGAGAATGGGCTAATTTTTAAGGTTTAATTGTAGCATTTCAATCAAGTTGTTGCTGAAGAAGTGGAGGACTCCAAACTCGAGCAGTGCCTCGATAAATGGCAAGCTAAATGGATCCAAGAGAAATATTTTAAGGGCAAATTACTTAATAGATCTTACTTATGCGCGTCCCACATGGTACCTGTAGTATCCCCTGCTGATCCTACTCCGCCACCACTAATTACGAGGGTTGCTAGAGGAGTGTGAGATGCTACGTGGCCATCAACAAATAAGAAATTAGATTTTCCAGATTCTTCATGAGGAATGTTATCGAGACTCCCAAAAAAGGTGCCTGGCAGAACTACGCTAAAGCCACCTCCCCCATATTTGGATGGGTGTCGTCCCCCAGCCCCTACAGAGTTATTTGCAGCCATATACTCAAAAGTTGAAATAGTACCGCTAGTTTGATTTATTTCACTTATTTTTGCTGAGACAGGCGCGCTACTACCCCAATGAATACCCGTAATTCCTCGCTGCCCCGTGTTAATAAAAGAGCCTCCATGAATAGTTAATTGAACAGGAGAATAACTTAGAGTTAAAACATCGGCAGCTCTTTCAACATTATCAGAGGGGCAGGCGTAGACACCTTCGGAGTATTGACTTGCACTTAATGGAGTGTTTGTGTTGAGGTCTGAGTAATCAACATTTCTCCCATCATAGCCAGCTAAATGATCATTCCATGACATATCGACTATATCGAAAGGGAAGTAATCATTGTTATCATCCGTATACATCATAGAGGCGACATGTAATTGTTTCATATTGCTTTTGCATACCGACATTTGAGATTTTTTTCTGGCTTTGCCCAAAGCTGGGAGAATAAGGGAAGCGAGGATACCGATAATGGCAATCACAACGAGAACTTCAATGAGAGTGAATTTTTGCTTTTTCATAAGTGATCCTTGTCTAAGTAATTGATTTCAAATATTTAAGCAAGGGTTGATTTTTGCTGATACAATAAAGAACCTGAATCCGTGACAAGGATTTGTGAACTACCTCAAAAGCTGTAGTTGGTCAATTTGAGGAGCATTTAAGTCCGTCTTATGAAATTTTTTCTATCTGCTATGATGACAGAGATGTGTATGGACTACGAAAACCTCAAAAACTAGAGTCCTCCACGGCAAATTGCCGTAATTTGAGCACAGGGAAGCAGAAGTTCTTTAATCAGAACTTTTGAGAATGATATCTTGGCGGTATTAAAGACTAAAAGATATTTTTTGATACAGCTTAAACCAAGGGCAATGTCGTCCAAATTTAAGGAATTCATCTCCTGCGTGTTTTACGTGTTTACAAGCGATAAAAATTAAGTCACGTATTACACAACGTAAGCGTCGCCGTTGAACTTTGATTTTTATTGGAGCCAAAGATTTATTATGGATAAGGTGATTGCCAATGACTCTGAGAACATTAAAGGCCAGCATGGCGCAGTGTAAAAAGAATTGATTCGCTTTGAATTTTCCGGATGGCAAACGCTCTACATTCATATCGCTCTTTAATTCGCTATGGAACTGTTCACTGGTTCCATGATCGTGATAAAGTTCGATCACATCCTCGGCTTCCAGAGGTAAATTGGTCCAATAGGTTTCCACTTCGATCTCTGGCATCAAAAGTCGATTGCCGTCTTGATCCTCGAGTTGCTCCGTAACTTTAAAAATAAAAGGAACCACTTTACGCTCTTCATTGTTTCCAGGTTGTCTGTGATGGAGCTCACCGACAAATACATTCTTACCATCTCGAGATTTAAGCTGTCGCCCTAAACGCCGTGCGTTGGATAACCACTGTTCTTTGGATTCCTTTCTCAGGTTCCGTTTAATCAGAAAGTATTGGTCATCAGGGAGGTGATCGAAATTAACTTCAGCATCGTGAGCGGAGTCTAAACGAAGTAGAACGGGGTGTTTAAGCTTTAATTTTTTGATCATAGTAAAGCTTTCGTCTAAGAACTCAGGCATTCCTTTTTGTGCATGTTGTGAACCTGGACGTAGTTCATTGTTCAGCATAAAACCCTCAATTCCGAGGTAGGCAAACATAGGAGAAAAACCATCATGATTTTTATACGTCCAACTCACATTTTCTTTGTGACTTCCGGAGTTATCCATGGGTGATACGTCCATATCGAGTGGAATAAAATCCATTCCGCCTCTTGATAAGCTACCTATCGATTGCTTTTTAATAAGCTTCGTATTAGCTGACTTTAAACGCACTTCATGCTCAGAGGACATGATTTCTAATCGTTGACGCAAACGTTCCTCTGATGGAACTTTATTTAATCCAAGTGATTTCGTAAAAACTTCGTTTTCTCGAAACTGACTAATATCTGTGAAGCGTTCACGCCCCTGAATCAGCAACCCAACCTGAGACTTGAAGATATCTACATCTTGAAAGATATGATTAGCTTTGTGATCTGTTCTGAACTCATCGTCAATTTCACTTTGTTGAAGAACTTGACCTCCTAAAAATATTCCGCCAATACTGTGAAGAGAATCATTGCCTGTGTCGAGTTTGAATGCTTTATTCATGAGGAAACCTGTTGGGTGATTTTGGTGTGGTAACTTAAATTACTATAAACCAACAGGTTTTCTTGTTTTAGCTGTATTTTTCAGCCTCAGCTCACGGATTCAGGAAGAACTCAGTTTTTTAACAAAGACTTCATTTTGAACGATTCATTACAAAAAACGCAGAATTCATACAAAAATATTCATGAACTCATACAAAAATTTAGAGCTAAAGAATGTTTTTATCTATGGGATCAAATGCTTAGGTGCCGTGTTTCCTATTATTTGAAAGCTTATGGCAATCAGTTTTTTGGGTGAAGGGATAACTTTTATTGTGTGTATGTAAAAGATTACACGATTGCCCACAGGCATGATGCGACCCATACGAGGGGAGACGCTATCCCCCTCGAGCTCCCCCAGCAAGATACTGCCGTATGGGCAAATGCTTTTTATTCGCCTATCTGGCAAGATTCTCTACCAGGCGATTAAGGGCTTTGCCCCGCTTTATGGGTAATCATGAAAGATTATGATAATTTTTCTTTGTTTGTGGGCGAAAGATTTCACTATGAGCAACGAATGTTTAGAGTGTTAAGTAAAAACTTTTAAAACAGAAGGAAGCCCATTATGCTGAAAAAATTATTAACTTCTCTGCTATTCGCGAGCCTGACGATGCAAGCCCAAAAACCGGGTGACGTTCCAGTGAAATCTCCTTACCCAGATAATTTGGATAAAGCCGCAACGAATAAATGGTGGGAGGTCGCAGACGCAGCTCGAGAGGGCAAACTCGGAGGTAAGAGGCATCCGAAGAAGAGTGTGACGGTAACGGGGCAGCATTTTCTCGATTTGAAAGTAGCACGAGAAGAAGTCGTGGCCTTTGCTTTATATACAGTACATAATAAAACACTTAAAATGAGTGCCCAGCTCTTTCCTTTGTATCCAGATGAAAGTCGAGAAGTGAGTTTGGAAGTGGATAGGGGCAATGGTTGGCAGGAAATTGCCAAAGCTAAGGTCAATGACCTTGGTTGGTCCGCACTTTTTAGGATAGAAAATTGGGACGATTCAAAGACCATTGCCTACAGAGTTCGGCACGGAGCCAAGGCGGAATTTAAAGGCTCAATTCGCAAGAACCCGATAAATCAGGACGAGATTTCAGTTGCAAGTCTTTCGTGCAATTCATCTCGCGACCGTATGGGGCGCCCAAACTACGTAAGAAATATTCTGGCAGCAGATCCAGATATGCTGTTTTTTGCTGGAGATCAGCACTACGATCATACAGAGCATACGGCAGGCTGGTTGATGTTTGGCATGCAGTTTCGTGAAACATTCAGAGACCGCTCAGTGGTGACCATTCCCGATGATCACGATGTGGGTCAGGCGAACTTATGGGGTGAGAGTGGCAAAAAAGCGGATCATCCCAATGGCAATACGGGGGGGTATTTTTATCATCCCGAATACGTTAAGCAGGTAGAGCGCTGTCAGACGGCTCATTTACCGGATCCTGTTGACCCAGGTCCCATTGGTCAAGGCATTGGCGTTTATTTTACCTCTTATAATCTTGGAGGCGTCGACTTTGCTATTTTAGAAGATAGGAAGTTTAAGTCAGGGCCCAATGGTAAGATTCCAAAGCAGGGACCGCGTCCGGATCACATACGCAATCCTGAATACGATCCAGCCTCGGTGGATGTTCCGGGCTTAGTTTTGCTTGGTGAGCGTCAGTTGAATTTTCTCGAAGAATGGGGTACGCAATGGCAGGGAGTAGAGATGAAAGCTATTTTGTCGCAAACACCATTTGCGGGGGCAGCACATTTACATGGTGGCTCCGATCCTATCAAGAGACGTTTACATGCAGATATGGATTCCAATGGCTGGCCACAAACGGGTCGTAATAAAGCTTTAAAAGCCATCCGCAAAAGTTTTTCAGTTCACTTAGCAGGGGACCAGCATTTGAGTACTCTTCTACAGCATGGTATAGATGAATTCAATGATGGCCCTTGGTCAATTGTTTCACCGGCGATTGTCAATAGTATTTATGGTCGTTACTGGCACCCTGAAGATGAGAAGGCGGGAGCCAATAAAGCTCCAGGTAACCCCTTGCCTTATACGGGTGAGTACCTAGATGGTTTTAATAATAAAGTGACCATGCATGCTTATGTGAATGCAAATGAGCCCGAGAACCTCGATAATAAAGCAGCGGGATTTGTGATTGCTCGTTTTAATAAGCAGACGCGTCAGATAACTGCGGAATGTTGGCCACGCGACGCGGATTTGTCCAAGCCGGGTGCTCAGCAATTTAAAGCTTGGCCGAAAGTTATTTCCCAATTGGATAATTATTCTCCCGCTGATTGGGGGAAACTGGGAACCCTGACTTTCAATAAAGAAAACCCGCTTGTGCAATTAGTGGAAAAAGAATCGGGTGAGATTCTGTACACCTTGAGGATCAAAGGCAAAACTTTCACCCCTCATGTGCCTCATGGTAAATCATTCATGATAAAAGCGGGTGTTGATAAGGCCGACATAGTTATTGTTAAGGAAAGCTCAGTAGCTACTGCAAGTCCTAGTTCTATTAAGCTCTGATTGTAAAATCTCCTTTAAGTTTTCGTCTTTCTTAAGCTTATTGGAGATTTTCTATTAAGTTGTAGCAGAACAGGGGGCTGGCTAATTTTTTGCCTGAAGCACTTTTGATTTTAGCGAGCTCAAATTGATAAACTTGAGCTTTTTGAAGTGCGTCAAAAATGATGCTGACACTCATGCCATCCGCAGCAATTTGAATTGATTTTGGGATGATATTCGCTTCGTTTTTACGTGGTGAACCGTATTTGGCGTGATAATCAAAGCTATATTTTTTGATGGCATAATGCTTTGCGGAAAGCGCAATTTTCGCATCGACTTTTTGAGTAAATTTGATGCTGAAACCATTGGGGATTTGTTTTACTGAGTGCACGTCAAAATCGACTTCGCCATCCCAAGTAATTTTCTTTAAGCCTTCGTCTCCCGCCCAAGAGAGATGCGTTTTCCCTAGCCATAAAGCACCATCTTTATCAAAGGCGAGACGGTTATTACCATTGCCCAAGTCATTGCCATCGAGAAAGTGAATGAGTGTACCTTGTACGGTGCCGTTGACTTCGTCGGGAATAAAGCGTAGGAGGCGCTTGAGATTCATTTCTCCAATGAACATTTGATTGCTAAAGGGGCCGAATTTCCCCTGTGTAGAATCAAGGAGTGGCTGAGTGGGACTATTAGCTAAAATACCTTGGGGGAAGAGAGCAGCCGCGGGCTGGCGCATTTTATTGAGTTCCTGAGCTGACATTTTCTTGGGATCTTTGGTCCAGCCTTCTTTCCAAATTAAAGAAGCGGGATGACCGTGGAAGGCGTCTTCGCGAATGTGGTGAAGCTTACTTGTTCCGAGCCAATCACCTTGGTTATCACTGACAAAGAGGCGACCTTTGTGATCAAAGCCCAGGCCATTGGGTGAACGTACACCAGAGGCGTAGGGAGTCGCCTTTCCTTTGGGGTCAATTTTCATGATCCAGCCACGATAAGGAACACAGCTATACATACGTGTGACAGTTTTTTTGACGAGTTTAACGTCGTATTTCCCCTCTAGATCCTTTTTCTCAATATCGTAACTGAGGAATTTTCCGCGTGGTTCCTCGAGGATGCCGCCATTATTGGAGGCGACATTGAGACCGATATAAAAATTTCCGTCTTTATCTCTTACAGGGCCGAAATTAAATTCATGATAATTTCCAGATAGACCAAAATCATCGTAAAATTTTAGATAGGTATCGGCGCGACCATCTTTGTTTGAATCGATGATGCGAGTGAGTTCGGGGCGTTGCATGACCATGAGTTCGTGGTTGTTAATTGCGACCATTCCAAGGGGGAGGTGCAAGCCTTCGGCAAAGAGTTTCCATTCATTGGTTTTTGGATTGTAAGTAAAGATTTTTCCGTAGTTGAAGGAAACTGCAAGGCGACCATCGGGCATGAAAGCAAGCCCACCAATTTGAGCATCCACTCCTTTTGGCGTATCAATGCGTTCAATCTTATAGCCAGCATTGAGGAAGAGTGAGAAGAGGCATGTGATGAGTAAGATCAATTTATGCATGCTTATTTCTCCTTGCTTAAGATTAGGGTGAAATTACTGAGATCGCTTTTGCTGAGCACTACTAAGCCCTGCTGCATCGTTCCCTTAGTCACGGATGTTTTGTATCCTTTTATTTCTGGAAGTTTTAAGCTCAATTCATCGAGGCCAGAAATTTGATAATTCCAGTAAATATTTCCCCCACTGAATTTATGACTTTCTCTGAATTGATAATCACCCCTTTGGTAGATAAAGCTTGGGAGGCCCTGATCATTCACTTTATAACCGAGGAAGTTGATTTTTTCAGGGATATTTTTGAA
The DNA here is from genome assembly GCF_000170755.1 of Lentisphaera araneosa HTCC2155. Lineage (NCBI taxonomy): Bacteria > Pseudomonadati > Lentisphaerota > Lentisphaeria > Lentisphaerales > Lentisphaeraceae > Lentisphaera > Lentisphaera araneosa. The sequence continues at coordinate 41,661 of NZ_ABCK01000031.1, read as the reverse complement.
TAAAGGTTCAGGTGACTTATAGATCACATTGCCGACAATTTCGGGGATCGTTTTACCATTACTCGTAAAGTGGCTTTTTGGGTCCAGCGTTCCTTGCCAGATATAGCGAGTTGCACCCTTTTCGGCATCCCAGCAGAGAGAGAGGTCATCGGAGTATTTAATGGCAAAAGAGACCACACTTGAGTTTGGCATGAAAGTTCGCTGAATTTTGCCTAAGTCTTCTTTAAAGGTTTTTTTTCTATTATTTTTCTTCGGAGAAATTCGCGCTCCAGCAAAAATCATGTAATCGGCAATGAGTTTGAGGTCTTTCTCGGGGAGGTGAGCCATTGCGGGCATCGCAATGCCTTGGAGTCTTTTTCGCCCAGGTTTTTTCGCCCAAGTCACTATACCTTGAGGGTTCTTTTCGTAGAGTTTGTGAATCTCGTGTAATGTCGGACCAGCAATCATTTTTACTGGATCGTGACAGGCGAGGCAATTGGCTTCAAAAAGTTTTTTGGCTATAGGATCGGCCTTAGCCATCTTCTTTTTAGGCTTGGCATCTGCATCCATCGCAAAGGCCAAGAAAACGGCAAGTGCGATGAGGATTCTCATTTGATTTCTTTGATCCATACATTTCTGAATTGTACGGGATTACTATGGTATTGCAGGCGGAGGGGAAGTGGCTCTGGGGACTCCTTTTTACCGTGACCTGTCTTATTGGGTAGTTCTACATTGTCGTGAACTTTGACGCCATTATGAATCAATGTTAATCGAGCATTGGCAATTTTTTTCTTCCCTTGCCATTTGGCTGCGTAAAATTCAATATCATATGTTTGCCATTCACCTTCTGGTTTGCAGACGATGTGATCGGGCTTTTTGAATTTGTAGATGGATGCACAGTCATACTTTTGATAGTCGTCATCGTGACCAAAGGAGTTGAGTATTTGGATTTCGTAGCGTTGTTGGATATAAACTCCGCTATTGCCATTGTTACCTCGAGTTTTATTCTTTTTCTTATTTGGATTATTAACAACTTTGAACTCGACATGAGCTTTAAAGTTATTTACCGGCATGCTGGTGACAATATGTTCTTTCGCTGCAGTGGCGACACCATCTTTAAATGTCCAGCTTAGCTTTTGATCGGGATTCTGTTCATTAACTAAATTTTTAATACCCTCAGGACCGATGAGCTGGATTGCACCCTCGGGTTTTTCAGATGCAAATGAAAAAGAGGCGATGAATAGTGATAGACTAAGAAATAACTTCATTGATAAAGCTCCAGGATTGATATGATTCTACTTAACTAGACAACCGTATGAAAGATCTGTTATAATATTTGTTTTTAATTTGTATAAAAAAATTGATCAATTTGATCATTTACTGTAGTAACATAAGGAGAGGGACGAGTTGGTATATCTAGGCTTGCTATATGTGATTATTTCTGTTTACTTTGGGGCTTTTTTATATAGGCTTGGGCAGCTTGTTTGAGTTCGTCGGCTAACTCAGGATAATTGGAAATGATGTTCTTGGATTCCATGGGGTCATTTTTCATGTCGTAGAGTGCTAGAGGCTGTTGAGGCCTAGAGTATTTGGCATCGAAGCCATCTGCACCTGCGACTTGTACATGGCGGTAACTATGAGGCAGGTGAAGTTTCCAACGGCCATTTGCACTCATGATAGCTTCTAGGTGTCGGCCAGTACTAAAATAGTAGTAGTGATGTGGGTTTTTGGCTCCTTTTTTATCAGTCATTAAGTCCAAGACATTTTTGCCATCAATTTTATTGTCAGGATGAGGGCCTCCAGCGAGATCTAAAATAGTGGGCATGAGGTCAATTGAGCAAAAAACTTTCTTCGAGGCGCTATTGGGCGGAATCATTTTTGGATATTTAACGATGAGTGGACTGCGAGTTCCGCCATCAAAACTGGTAGCTTTCGCTTCGCGGTAGGGGGGCTTGCCAGCATGGTCACCGTAACCCGCCCATGGGCCATTATCAGAACTGAAAATAATCATAGTCTTATCTTCAATACCATTATCTTTTAATGCTTGATTAATTTGACCAACTGACCAGTCTAATTCGGCAAGGACATCACCGTAGAGTCCTTGGCCAGAGATGCCTTCAAACTCTTTACTCACATAGAGGGGGACATGGGGCATGGAATGTGTGGTATAGAGAAAAAAGGGTTGATCCTTATTGCGCTTAATGAAATCTACTGATTTTTCTGTTGCCCACTTGGTGAGGTTTTTTTGATCTTTAGGCTGAATATCTTCAATCTCTATTTCGCCATTATTCCAGAAGCGTAGGGGGAATTTACCCCAATGCTTTGGCTGCATGGGGTGGAGGTGCCACATATCATTGGAATACATCAGACCAGCATGTTCATCAAAACCGCGAGCAAGAGGTCGTGTGGCGTTAGTATCACCGCAATGCCATTTGCCAAAATGAACTGTGTTGTATCCGGATTTTTTCAGTGGCTCTGCGATGGTCGCAAACTCAGTTGGGGGTCCTCTGCCATTGGGGCCGTGGGCACCAAAAACATTAGTTCTGTGTGGATAAGAGCCACTGAGAAGAGCGGCACGAGAGGCTGAGCAAATAGCTTGGGGAACATAAAATTGTAAAAAGGTGGAGCCCTCGGAGGCCATTTTTTGACTTGAGGAGTCTGAAAATGATCTTCTCCAAAGGGCTGGAAATCTTCCCAGCCAGCATCATCGAGAAAAATGATGACAAAGTTGGTATAGTTTTTATTTTCTTGAGCTCCCATAAGGCAGGGGGTTAAGAATAGGAATAAAAGAGTACAAAAGTTTTTCATAGCTTGATCCGGATTTACGTATTTATTCATGTATATAAGCTGAAGTTCAAAACGTTATGATGAGTATGATGAAAAAGCAAGAAAGAACTTTTCAAGAGGGAGCCGTATTGGTTTCGATATCAACTGGAAAATCGGAGTATATTGCTACTGCGTAACGAAAGACCAAACTTTACCCTTGAGGATTTTACCTGACTTGTGGATGGCGTCGACTCGCCAGTAGTAGGTTTTATTTGGGATCAGATTTTGTTTGATTTTTACAATGTTCTTATCACTACGGCAAAGCAATTCTGGGGAACTTGCGGTGGCATTTTGAATTTTGTTTTTATCTTCTCCAAAGTAAACGAAAGCCTGGTCTGATTGCCAAGCTTGCCGCCAGATAAGATCGCTATCAATTTTGGCTTTTGCAAAGTCCGCGGGGATAGGGTGAGTGGCTAAAGAGCTTTGAAAGCCGGGGATCCAGTAGTTTTCACAATCGTGATCATAGGCACCTAAGTCACCCCTGCGCATCCAAAAGCTTTCAGTTAGACCCTGAACGGTGTAGGCCTTGGCAATGAGCTCAGAATCTTTTCGGGGGCGGAAATCCCTTTGGCTTGAATCCCTTAGTTGCTCTTGCACCTTTCCCATCCAGTTTCGGTCAGCTTGGCCCGGGATGCGGTCATCTTTATCGAAGCGAGTGAGACCAATGCCCTTGGGGCCGGTTACATTATTGCGGGTTATGGTGTTTTTATTGCCCCAGCCTGAATGAGCTGGTAGGCAGATATCACGAATTTCGTTGGCGAATGAGGTGTTGTTATAAACCATATGACGATCGCCTTCTATGTGGATGGCAGGTTTATATGTTTGGCGTTTTTTTATTCCCCACAGGACATTGTTGTGGACGGTCATGTTTGAGCCTTCAGATTCGGTGGGATCTTTTTCCTGTGTAAGGAGCTCACCGGCGATATCAGCACGAATGCCAAATTTTGTATTGTCGTGAATCCAGTTTTTGCGTACGATAGTTCCGAAATGCTGATGGGGACGCAGCTGTATAGAGGCGCCGTCCTGCTGAAGTGAACCGATGCCTTTGCCGAGATCGCAAAGTTCAATGAGGCTACCTTTAGCCGCGTTGAGGAATTCTGAGGCACCAGAATTATAGGCGGTGACTCGGCGAATGATTGTATCTTCGGAATGTTGAAGATGGAGGCTATGGTATCCCACACCGGACCAATCGATATCGTGGGCAAGGATATTCTCGAGGCGGTTATATTTCCCGGACATTTCGAGGCCACCGCCATCGCAGTAAGAGAAAGTGCAGTTAACAATGTTATTCCAAGAACCGTTTTTAGGTCCTAGCATGCGCGTCGAACAAGTGAAATCGTCGTGGAGGCCAGGGTCTTCGACGCCGAGCATGCGTTTGCTATGCTCATAGTAGGTGAAGCGGCAGTCTTGGACATGGCAGTTTGTGGCATTATTGAAATAAAAAGTGCAGCCGAAGAAGTTGATTCCCTGTAGAATGACATGACTAACGTTTTCGGCTTTTAAACCATAGTCACGTATTTGGCCAGTAACATTTTTTGGTTTCTTGCCACCTGGTGCCCATAGGTAAAGCTTCTTTGTCTCAGGATTGTAATACCATTCTCCTTCAGCATCTAGACAATTGATATGTGCCTCTAGGTAGTAGCGCTGGGTTTCTTCCCAGTAGCCATCATCCCAAAAAACTTTATGTTTGACGACTGGATTGTCAGGCTGATAGGTGAATTCATTTGAACCCGCTTGATGTTTGAGAACTCTGCGGGAATGGGTTTGGTATTTGCCAATATTGAGAACCGCCATGGCGCCAGTGAAATCGAAGTTTGTTGCGGCCAAATCGGTACGCCCCTTGCCGAGACGGGTGACCATTTTTCCAAATTCACTTTCACGGGAACCATGAGCCCAAGTTTTGTCCTGCTCCCATACAGAGCCATCATCAAGACGAGCGTTGGGCCAGCGGGCGGGCATCATCATTTTCTTATTGACGAAGACTTGCCAGATATCGCGATCGAGAGTCGTGACGTAGATATTTTCTTTATAAAGAGTCCATTTCGATTGAATGGGATAAGTGCCATCGATAAAGACTTTTTCACCTTGGTAAGATTTAATGATGATGGGCGCAGAGACTTGGCCATAAAGATTTTGTAAGCTCATGGTATTTCGATAGCGACCTTCTCGGATAAAGAGGCTGTCTCCTGCTTTTAAAACTTTTGCGGCCTTCGCAAAAGTCCCGAAGGGTTGAGCTTTTGTGCCAGGATTCGCATCAGTACCATTCTGAGCAAGGTAATAGTTTTCTCCCTTGGCTAAGCCGCAAAAGAAAAGGCTGGTGAAGAATAAGATTTTAATAAGTGACATGAAGATCCCATAAGTTGTTTAATCACAATTAACTTAAGAGGAAGCGTGTTGTTACAAATTTTGAGGATTTTAAAGCTGTGCCTTAGAGAGCGTAGACGATTTCCAGGTCTTTCTTAATTTGGGAAAGCTCTTGCTGCTTAAATTGGTCTTTGTGTAGGGTAAGCCTTTTGAGGCGAGGCATTTCTTTGATAAAGCTGAGGTCTTGGACGTTGGTGTGACTGATATTGAGGTCGGTTACTTTTGAGCCATGAAGTTTGGTAAGGTTAGAGACTGAAGTATGAGAGATATTAAGCTTGCGGATGTCTTCGACCTGTAAGGTGTGAAGTTCAATGATTTTTGTGTGGCTTACATTGAGTTCCTCTAAAGGCTGTGAGCGGAAGCAGATGAAATTATTGATTGAAGTGTGTGAGGCGTCAATGCTTCTACAAGGGAAATTTTGAATTGTTAATGCAGTTCCAATTTCTGGGTTATTTGATATATCGAGGTGTCTTGTGTCCCTGTGATATTCAAAGTGGAGAGACTCTAATTTATTGTGAATGGTGAGTACCCCTTTACAAAAGGCAATGCGTTCATCAAGGTCGATATCGGAGAAGGCTTTGTTGTGCATGAGCCCTGCGACTTGGGGCTTGAGTTTGGCTTTGATACATTCCCAAAAGAGATCTAAAAAATCATCGTTAGGCAATTGTAATGAATCATCTGGTTTAATGGCAATGTATTTTTTACAAATCTCAATGAGCTGGGAGTTGACTGAGGTCTTTGAAAAGGCTTTTAAAGCAGCGTTGAATTCCTGTGCGTTAAAATGGATTTTTCCTTTGAGTAACCAGCCCTTTTTAAGTGAGGGGTCGAGTTCTACCGCACTACTGGAAAAGTTTGCGGCATCCGCAAAATTAAAGGTTTGGTAGGCGTATTCAGCACGTTCGAGGAAGCGGGGTGCAGCATCCTTATTTATTTTGATTGCGTAGTCTTTTTCGATACGAAGTTTTTCGGCCAATTGCAGGGCATTTTCTTCGGCGAGTTTGAGGTTGTTCATGACCGCGAAGACAGCAGCGATACTGAAGATAAAAGCAAAAGCGGAGGCAATAGCGAGAGGCTTATGGCGCTTGATCCAAAGTTGGAGTAGCTTGAAAAGGGAAGCGTTTTCTGCGGAGGTCGCAAAGCCATCGCGGAAATTAAGGATTTCGCGCTGGAGTTTGGAGACGGACTGGTAGCGATCTTCAGGTTTAGCTGACATGGCTTTGAGGCAAACGGCTTCTAGAGGAAGGGGTATTTCTATATCTTGGCGTCTTTCAGATGGTTTTACAAATTGACATTCAGCCGTTTTTCTTATGAGATGTTCAAGGTCCTTACCTGTAAAAGGTTTTTGATGTGTGAGAAGAGTATAGAGGATGCAAGCAAGTGAAAAGATGTCCGTATGAGTGCCTTTCTTATCTTTGACGAGGCTGGTTTGTTCGGGTGCCATGTAACCAGGAGTTCCTTTAATATTACCATCGATGGTCATGGTATCGAGATCGTGAGAGTTGAAGGAATAACACTCAAGTAAATCATCATCGCATTCTGAAGCAAGGATTTGTCCTAAACCCCAGTCAACGACTACGACGTCGCCGTATTCATTGATGCGTATATTGTCGGGCTTTAAATCCAAGTGAATGACACCGCGGGAATGGGCGTAGGCCATGGCGTCACAAATTTTAAGGAAGATATCGAGCTTTTGGTTGAGTTGAGGATGAGTCTTGATAAGTTCGTCGAGTGATTGACCAGAAATAAATTTCATGGTGAACCAGGGGGAATTGCCCTTTAAGCCGATATCGTAAACGGGGACAATATTTGGGTGCTGGAGTGAGGCACTGAGTCGAGCCTCGCGAAAAAAGGATTCTTTACGGGCGTCATTAAGCTCATCTTTGAGTGATGCCATGGCGACTTCGCGTCCAGTTTTGCGATCTTGGCAACGGAAGATTTTTTTGAGTCCCCCTTCGGTATAAAACTCAAAGTCGTGATAACGTTCTTTGGCAGAACTGATGATATCGGTAAGTGGCGTGGCATCGAGCTCGCTGACTTCATCAAAGAGCGAAGCCATATTTTTGTTAAAGGAGTCTTCGGGGCGAGACATGAAATTTAGCCACCGAGTTCGAGATTGAGGCGAGCGATTTCTTTGATCATGACTTTGCGGACACGAGATTTGTGAACGCGAACACTACTTTCTGGGATGTCGTGCTTTTTTGCGATGGCCACATTATCTAATTCATTGATGGAGTCTTCGAAACTCAGTCTAGCGATGTCCGAAAAACTGTCTTTAACATTACTCCAAGCCATATTTGACACGTAGCTTTTCCATTCGAGTTCGGCAATCTTATCAATTTCGGGTTCAGAAATCATGTGCAAGGTTTCAAGTAGATTGTCGCCGCTGACATTTTGCAGGTTCTGACGATTGGCTTTTGACTTAAAGTAATTATAAGTCGTATTGCGAATGAGGACGCAAAGCCAAGTACGGAAACGGCACTTTTCGTTTTGGTACTCAAATTTAGGGAGAGCTTTCCAAACTTTCACTAGAACATCTTGAAGCAGGTCTTTGCTCGTGGTCATATCGACACCAAAACTGCGAATCACAACATATATATAACCTTCGTAGTACTTGACGAAATCATCCCAGGAATGCTCGTCTTCGGCTTTTTGCAGCTTCTGTAAAAGTGTTTCTCTAGTGTTGTATTGTTCGCTCATGCTAAATCCTGTTTTTTGAACTTAAAGAGTAAAACGAGTCTTTGCAAAGGAAAATCAGCTTAGACAAAGTTTATTCTTGAAGAGAAAAACGGAATTCTTGAGTTTTTGCATTATCGAGGGGCATGCTAAAGCTGTATTCCCAGCATTTTGATTTGGAATTGTAGTCGACTTGATAGAAGTCAGATTGAGAACATTTTTTCCAGTTTTCACCTGTTTTAATTTCTAATAGGCCCGGTTTATTTGTGTCGATCCCCGTGAAAGTGACGGCTTGGAAGGCGAGGCCATTACTTACTTTGAATTCGGCTTTATTATTGTGGGTTTGAATAAGTACAGGGCGCTGACGCAGTAATGTGCCCACATTACATTCGATGTCGAGGCTGTTATCGCTGGCTTCTCTGGCAATCATTTTCCAACTATCACCGTATTTTAAAAGGGCAGTTTTAAGAGCGCTGTTTGGACCGTAATAATCATTGGCATATTGCGGTCCAATGATCATCTCGAAGCAAGCTTTAATGCTGTCGCCAGCTTTGAGAGATTTAATTTGAGGCGCGAGAGTGATATCGGCGATTGATACTTTCCTACGGCCGAGTTCTACACCGCGCTCACGAAGGTAAGCATGCTTATCTTGACCTTGGATCTTAGCTTGCCAATTGCGCAAAATGATTCCGCGCGTGGCAGCGGCGCCATAGGCTTGAGGAGCCGATTTGTAGAGGGCGACCCAAGGGTTTTTCTGATCGAGCTTGAAGGCTTCGCCTTTGTATTGATTGTTACCCGGTGCAGTTGGCCAATCTTTAATGAGTGTTTTAGCATGGCCATGAGCGAGAGCCGTTTCTTTTGCGTAGTTGTAGCGATCGGCACCAATTTGAAAAAGCACTAAGCGATCAAAGTTCATGTCTTTTAAGATTTTGTATTCAACGTTGTAGATGCCTCGGACGAGATCATCGCTACGAGAAAGTGACGCGGTGTAGGACATAGCTGCAGATTGATCTTCCAGAACACTTGAGTAGTTCACTTCTGTGAGTAGAGGGCAATTGCGAATGTGGTCGTTGTTAACTTGAATATGAGCCAGACGTGCTTTGTTTGAGGCTTTATAGACTGAGAAAAATTCGCCTCCACCAACATTGTTAGTCCAAGTCCACTTACTATTCCCTTTATGCATGGGTGTCACCATGAGGGGGCGCACGTCAGTGATACTGGCTGAAAGACCATTTTCCGGATCGTAGCAGATCGATTCACCCCAAGCACCGAGAGCGGATTGTTCCCAAAGGTGATTGCGATGACCTTTATAACCTGGAAGAGCTAGTTGATTGTGAGAGGCCGCAGGCAGGCCTTTCCAAAAGCCATTGACGCCAAGATACTGAAATTCGAGGATGCTTCCTGCAGGAACTGTCACAAGTGTGTAAGCTCGAACCCAGGGGCCTTGATATTTATGAAATTTGCCTTGATGCCAGTTTTTTGATATTTGAACATGCTTGCCAGATGGTAGTCCTGACTCATCTCTAAGCATTGCAGAGATCCCCGTAATAGGACCTGTATTTTTGAGCTTACGGAAGACAAAGCGAAGGACTTTATCTTCACTGTTGCGATTCTGAATACGGACTTTAATGAGTTCTTCACGATTATTGACAGCGCCTGGGCTGCGATTTGTGTTTAGGTGATCGATGTCTAAGGCGTAGGCATCTAATTCATTATCGTAAGTCACAGGAATTTTTTGTTTTACGGGTAATTCTTGCTGAGCAATCACTTTAACTAAAGTATCATTTTGATGGTTTTGCTTAGATGAATTAGGACATATTTTAAAATTAACCTTATTGCTCCGTGCTCGAACGGAAAGAATTTTGCCGTCTTGGTGCAAATGACCTTGGATTACGATGAGAGTGAATTGCTGTCCGGCTTTATTGGTCAAAAGTGCCTGGTTTAAATCCTTGATCTCAACAGTGGAAAACCTCCTTAAGTCGAGTTGCCACTCGACGTGATCGCAGTCTTGGAAATCAGCTGAAAATTTCAAGCTATCTGGCCAAGATGAAACCTCGAGGTAGTCGTTGATAGCAGGATTATTTTGATTCCAAATGAGTTCTCTAATGGTACGTCGCTGAAAGTAGCGACCGCTCTCAATGAGATCGCAATTGGCCATCATTTTCTTGTCATTGAAACCATTGAGTTCAAAGTTGATGCCTTGTAACTGCTTAGTGATTTTGAAAGGGATATTGAGGCCCTTTGTATTGTTTGAGGCTTTGCTGCCATCTCTCCAAGCAAGAGTGTCTAAGCCAAATTTCTTAGTTGAGATTTCTGCGTAAAAATAGTTGCTCTCCATCGCAAAGCTCGGCTTTTCGGCGTTGAGTTTCCCTAACCAGTAGCTGCGACTGAAATCTTTGTGTTCATTAAAAGCTTCTTGTGCGGCAGTGGTGTTCGCGCTAGCGTTTTGAACACTTGGGCTCGCAGTGGCGACATTTTCCGTACAGGAGAAAAGGGATAAAAGCAATAGAAAAAAAGTGTGCCGCAAAATCATAGGGCTCCGAGTTTGAGATTGATGTTAATAAAATCTTAAACAAATAAAACACGGACTTGCTACAATAAAAGCAAGATTTTAGCTAAAAATATGGACATTTATGAGTGTCGAATAGACAAGTTCGTAGACAGGCGAACGAGGTGTGGTTTTTACATTTAGCGAATATTTTGACGATGCAGACGCGCAAAATAATCCTTACATTGAGCAAAATTCGGACGATTTTCGGGGTCAGGATCCAGCATCAGTCTGAGGAATGCCGGGAGCTTTTTATCTTTGAATTCATCAAGAAAGTTCAAGCGTTCATCTTTTATTACTTCGGGGTCAGTGGCTAAAAAGGGATACTGACCAGTGATGAAAGCAATCGCGAGAATCCCGAGAGAGTAAACAGCAGACTTGCGCGTATGAATCTTTGTGAATATAGTTTCAGTCGCTAAGAAATAGGCGGGGATGCCTTTGCTGATTTTCATGCGGTTTAAGACGGCTTCTCGCAGTCCATAGTCACAAAGCCTTGTGTCACCATTGAGTTCTAACATGACGTCTGAAGCAAGGAAGGCACCATAGATACCTTCATCAGAGAGCGTATCTGCAATTTCTGCGATTTGACTGAGGGTAAGGGCGACTTGATTTTTGGGGAGAGCTCCAAACTTATGAAGGTAGAGGTTCATGCGATAAGGCGCATTATCGCGTTGAAAATAATAGGCAGTTTCATCTTCAGTGAAGTGGAGAGGACTGAGATAGCCATCTACATGAAGCACTGAATGTTGAGTGAGGATATCTTTAATATCTTCAAGAGTCGAATGAGGATTGATTTTCTCATAGACAAGAACGTCGCCGTAGTGCTCTGTTTCTTTGTTTTGGGCTCGGAAAATATTGATAAAATCACTTTCGTAAATGTGCTTATCATAAATGTGTTTTTCCGTTTCAATAGGAACGCGAAAACGGCTTGAGCAGTTGGGGCATTGTACCCTTTCAAAAAGTGTGGTGGTTTCGTAGAAACTCGTCCCATGACATTGAGCACAGGTAATTTCCAATTGGTAGACTTCGGTTTCTTCTGAAGAAGTTTCGTTATCTTCGGCAATCATACGGTCGATATTGCCTTGCGTTTCTCTACCGGGAAGATAAAAATCATCAGGAAGTTCCATCTCAAGTTGAGTATGGCGTCTTTTTAAGGGTGGAAGAGATGTATGAAGATTGAGGCGTTTTAGTAGGCCGTCTTTAGTGCTTTCATCAACAGTTTCTTGATCACTTGTGTTATTCATAATCCTATCCTTGTCTGCAAAGGTGTTCATATCTTAATTAGAAGAGGCCTATTTTCTCTACATATGCCTTTTAGTTAATCTAACTATTTAATGTGAAATGTGTTACAAGCTTTACTGCGAGAATTAGTAATGTTGGCGGGAATTGTTCAAATTTTAACAAATCACAAGGTATACTATGATGAATTCCATGTATTTATGGCTTAATACGATCTAGTTGTGAAAGAATAGAAAAGGCTACCAAATAAAATTTGGCAGCCTTTCCCACAAAGATGAAATGAGGTTCAATTCATTTCACTAATACAAGTGTTTTTTAGTTGCGAATCGCAGAAAGTGCAGCACTCAAACGAGCCACTGGTACTCGGTAAGGGGAGCAACTCACATAGTCGAGACCTGTTCTATGGAAAAAATCGATAGAAGCTGGATCACCACCGTGCTCACCACAGATACCTATTTTAAGGTTTTCAGAAGTACTTCTGCCACCTTTAACGCCGACCTGAACTAATTTACCTACACCACTTTGGTCAAGTGTTTGGAAGGGGTCGTCGGGGTAAACCTCGAAGTTGCCTGTTCCAGTGAGGGGATCACTAACACCATTTTTGTAAGTGGGTAAAAAGTGATTTGCATCATCTCTAGAAATACCGAGAGTGGTTTGAGTTAGGTCATTGGTACCGAAAGAGAAGAAATCTGCGTGTTTTGCAATTTCATCTGCTTGGAGGGCTGCTCTTGGCAACTCAATCATCGTTCCCACAGAGTAGGCAACTTTGATATTGAGTTCTGCAAAGAGTTCTTCCGCAACTTTGTCAATCAAGTTACGTTGGTGAATAAGCTCATTCTCGTGCATGATAATGGGAACCATAATTTCCGGCTTACAGGGAATTAAAGCGTTATTTAATTCAAGTGCAGCAGTCAAAATAGCTCTAACCTGAACACGTGTGAGTTCTGGCTTGAGAATCCCTAGACGGCAACCGCGGAAACCCAACATTGGATTGTGCTCAGCCATGTCACCAAGGCTTGATTTGAGCTCGGCCTCAGTCACTTTGATCGCTTTTGCGGTTTTCGCTGTATCACCGTCACTATGAGGCATGAATTCGTGCATCGGTGGATCGAGAAGTCTAACTGTAGCAGGGCGACCATCCAAAGTTTGGAAGAGAGCAGAGAAATCATCCTTGAGAAAGTGCTCAATATGATTTAAAGCGAGAGTTTTGATTTCTTCATCTTTGGCAAGCATCACCTGACGCAAGAGTAAGAGACGTTGTTCATCACTAAACATGTGTTCGACTCGAGTTAAACCGACACCTTCAGCACCTAAGCTAAGAGCGACATTTAGATCTCTCGCTGTATCAGCGTTTGTACGAATCTTAAGTGTACGGAACTTATCAGCCCAAGTCATAATCTTTTCGTAGTGACCACAGACTTCAGAGTCTTTTGGATCGATACATTTCTCAATGAAAGCTTGGCTAATCTCAGAAGGAGAAGTCTCGATTTTACAGAAGAAAACTTCACCCGTGCAACCATCAATAGAAATGTTATCGCCTTCTTTGATAACCTGATTGCCAAAAGTAATGGTTTTGTTTTCTTCATTGACTAGTAATCCAGTGAGACCACAAACGCATGGCTTACCAAATTGTCTTGCGACAACCGCAGCGTGAGAAGTCGCACCACCACGAACAGTGAGTACACCTTCGGCAGCCATCATACCACCGAAGTCAGAAGGAGAAGTATCTGTACGAACGAGAACACAAGGAAAACCTTGTTCTTTGTACCATTCAGCTTTCTTGGCGGTCAGTGCAACGACACCAGAAGCCGCACCTGGGCCAGCATTAAGGCCGCGGCCAATGAGCTGATCTTTTGCATTCGCTTTATCTTCTGCTTTAAAAATGGGAGAGAGCATCTGTTCAATAGATCCAGGCTCTACACGACCTAGGGCAGTTTTCTCGTCAACTAAACCTTCTTCGACCATGTCAACGGCGATTTTGACTTGAGCAAAACCACTGCGCTTACCATTACGAGTTTGTAGGATGTAGAGTTTTTCTTCTTCTACAGTAAACTCAACATCTTGCATGTCCGTGTAATGCTGCTCTAAAGTCTCAAAAACGGCGGTGAGCTCAGCAAAAGTCTCTGGCATGACTTCTTCCATAGACTGCTTCTCTAAGCCCTTAGCTTTGGCGCTTTCCGCAGAGATGGGAAGTGGAGTACGAATACCAGCCACAACGTCTTCACCTTGGGCATTAATGAGGTACTCACCAAAGTAAGTTTTCTCACCAGTGGAAGGATTTCGAGTAAAAGCAACACCAGTTGCAGATGTAACACCTTTATTACCAAAAGCCATGGCTTGTACATTGACTGCTGTACCCCAATCAGAAGGGATGTTTTGAATTTTTCTGTAGAGCATGGCGCGCTCCGTGTTCCAAGAATCAAAAACAGCGTTGATAGCAGAGTAGAGTTGTTCACGGGGCTCTTGTGGGAAATCTTCACCGCTAAGTTTGGCGTAGAGTTCTTTGAGTTCCAAGCAAATTTCTTTGAGCTGTTCAATATTGAGTTCCGTGTCTTGTTCCACACCTGCTTTCGCTTTAGCTGCATCAATGATGTGTTCAAAATCTTCACCATTAAAGCCTTTTACTACATCGGCATACATGACAATAAAGCGTCGGTATGAATCGTAAGCCATGCGCTCATTATTCGTTTTAGTCGCTAGACCCTGAACAGCGATGTCAGTTAAACCGAGGTTGAGGACAGTGTCCATCATTCCGGGCATACTGACTCGAGCACCAGAGCGAACAGATACGAGTAGAGGGTTGCTTTCAGAACCAAATTCAGTTCCAGTCTGTTCTTCCATTAATTTAATGGCCTCATTGACTTCGTCTTTGAGTTCATTAGGGAGTACTTGTCCCTTCTCGTTATAATATGTGCACATGGTGGTTGGAATGGTGAATCCAGGAGGCACGGGGATACCTATGGATGACATTTCAGCAAGGTTTGCACCCTTGCCCCCCAAGAGATTTCTCATGGATGCGTTACCATCATTTTTAATTTTACCGAAATGATAGACCATGAATGGATTGACGTCAGTTTCGGCCGCTGTGTCTACTTCAGTTTGGACCTGTGTTTTCATCATTTTTTCCTTGTTGGGGTATCGTATGAGATACGTTTTCAGCCGTAGCTGAGTTTTATAGTAGGCTCGGGATCTCTTGATCGCCTGTCAGCCAAAATTGCCGAAGCAAAAAGTGTATTTTGGAAATGTTTATTTTGTTCCTCGTGTCATAAGATTTATGACACAAGAGGTGTTCTGAGCATTTTGTAAAGAGCTTTTTTCTCCCTTAATCAAATTTTTATCGTTTCTTAGTTTATGACATAATAAACGAAGCTTTGAGAAGGGAGTTACACTTTTTTGGAAAAAATCTTTTAGAAAAATATAAGTTGTGCTTAAGAAATCATTAACATGAAAATTAACCCATGATATTTCATCAGTATGAAACACTTACTCGCGAAGATTTAGGCTAAAAATCGGGCTCTTCTTTGAGCCGCTCGATTTCTTTAATAAAGCGCTTTTTGATCCTTATTATGTCCTGAAGGAGCTGTACACAGACTAAGGGGAATCGTTGACTGATTCCTCAGTTAAGGTAATTATTTCCCCTTACCTTGGCTGAAAACACCCGCTAGGGTAAGAATCCCAAACAAGACTAACCAAACAATATGGAAGGTCTTTGAGTTTGTCACAAAAACATTGAGGCTAATGATGTCGTGCAGCGAGAGGATGAGGAAAAAGCTGTGGGTAAATAGGGCTGCACCGTAGAGTGAGGTAATCAGCACCACAACTCTGTCTTTCATGAGAGCGGTAATCATCCCCAAAAATAGGGAGAGAGTTATAGCGGCGGCCATGGGTAGCCAGTTGGGGTCATGAGGGACAAAGCCTTGGATAAATGGGTAGAGCATAAGCGCGCTGGAAGCACCCAAAATAAAGGTGCCTGCACTATGGACAACTTTTGAGAGCCAGAGTCCAAAAATGGCTAAAATCCCACTGATTGTACAAGGAATCCAAAGCGAACTATGATCGATCTGTATTCCGATTATCCATCCTAGGAAACCCAAACTCAAAGCACAGGCAATGGCCAAGAGCGCTTTAAAGAGTTTTAAGCCCTTAAAAATAAAGAGTAGGGCTAAAAGGGGCAGGATGTATATAATCCAAGAATCGAGCTGATCGATTAGGTCTTCCACCTTTATTTTTCCAAGAGACTTTCGACTTGAACATAAAGGCTAGGGAAGATGGCGTCGGGATCGAATTCATCGTGTTCGTCATCGATAAATTGTTGATAGACATTCATCGGCACAGAGAGAGTCTGTTCAGCTTTGCCCGATTTACGGTTCATCATAGTAAACTCCAAATGATCCGTTTCTTTGGTATTGAAGTCGTAGTATAAATCCTGTAAAGGCCAGACGGCATCGCCATTGCGGTACATGACAAATTTAATGTATTCCATGATGCGGTCATCAATATTATTGATGTAGGTGGCAATTTTTTCAATGAACTGATTGCGGTCTAAAACCAGGCGCGCTTCAGGATCGAGTTCGGGAGGGAGCTCAGAAGCCATTTCATCGAGAACGATTTGCATTTGCTTTTCAGTTTCACGCCAATCTTCGCCTTCGACATGAGGTTTGAAAAAGATAATGTATTGACCATCTTCACTACGAAAAGTGATTGGAGTTTGTACGTGGAATTCAATTGCGCAAGCGTGACAATTGACGCGGTTTAAAGTGCCTTCAAAGAGTTCCTGAATCGCTGAACTTTGTTCGTGGATCGAGTCTATGACTTCGTATTCAATGGGGGCGTCGCAATTGGGGCAGCTAATGTGGTTTTCCATAAGAAAGTAGTATTTTTTGTTCTGTTAAAAATGATAATTTTTAATATGTATAGAATACCGGGAAATTAAAGGACACGACTAGATATTTTCACGAGTCCTTGAATGAGCAGTGAAATTATGGTATCTTAAGTAATTGATAATTAAAAGGAAGAGACAATGGAAATAGAATTATTGACGGGTTTATGTATCGGTATTGGACTCAGTGCCGCTTGTGGTTTTAGGGTTTTTGTGCCTATGTTGGGTGTGAGCTTGGCTTCACGTGCTGGGCATATGGAATTGGGTTCAGGTTTTGAATGGTTGGGTGGCGACCTAGCGATGATTGTTTTACTGATCGCCACCATTTGTGAAGTCGCGGCCTACTTTGTGCCGTGGGTAGATAATTTACTCGATACGATTGCGGCTCCCGCAGCAATTGTGGCAGGGACAATTTTAACGGGCGCAATGACAGGGGAAATGAGCCCTGTACTTAAATGGTCATTAGCCTTGATTGCCGGCGGTGGTGCAGCTGCCACAGTACAAGCAGTGACTACCGTTGTTCGCGGAACGTCCACAGCTACGACTGGTGGCCTTGGCAATCCAATTGTAGCCGCAGGGGAACTCGCAGGTGCAACGGGCGTGACCCTACTCGCCGTGTTTGTTCCGATCGCAGCAGTCATTCTCGTTATGGGAGCTCTGATTTATTTAGGTTTCCGTGTGATGCGAAAGAAGCCCAAAGCTGAAATCGTTCAGCAATCGCCCGCTTAGTTTCTTCATCATAAATACAAAAAAGCCTCCATTACGGGAGGCTTTTTTATTTAATAAATGGGGTCAAAGCTTTATGCATGGAATGAATCTTGGGGCGCTGCCCAAGACCCGCTTAAGGGTGCTTGTACCCTTAAGAATCCCTAAGCTTGTCGCCTGCTCCTACGCTTACTATTTGTTAAGAGAGTACTGGTTTACCTATAATTTATACTAAAACCATCCGCCTGGTCAAGGAGTGGCAGCTCCTTGCAGAGTTTGGGACAGAGTCCCATATATTATTTTAATTTCCTCTGTAATAAATCCCCCACTTGTTCGTCATAGATAAAAAAGGATTATGAAATATTTTATAGGCTTAGTAAGTTTGTTTATCTCTGTTTCAGCTTGGGCGAAGATAGATATGCGCCAATACAAAGAATCAGTGCAATTAGGTGAGCAAATTGTTTCGATTAGTAAAGCAGAAATCATTATTAATAAGATGCCGAGTATTGGTGAGCAAAAATCGAAGCGCTATATGATTGTGAATTTAAACATGAATGATGGTAAAAAGATTGTGAGTGAGTACAAAATTCTATCTTTAAGTTTCCCTGGATGTACGAGACGGTTTCATAAGAAAGTTAGCGAAATACGAGAGTCTGGCTGTGTGGTCCGTGCCCTGCCAAGTTGGGCAGGGAAAGGTGTACTAGTGGCTCTAGAAATAGAGGATGCTCAGGGTAAGAAAACAAAACTTAAAGCATCACCCACAGAAATGACGGTGCATTTATTTTAGAATTTGATGGAAAGGAAATGACTTTCTTAATTAAAAACCATGTGTGTATTTATAGACGGCAAAAAGGCTTTGATCTTTGGGGTTTTGAAAGACGATTGTTCGTCCTTCTTTGTCCATGGATTCTATTGTTAAAGGTTCTTCTTGATACTGACCATTAATTGAGCTAACAAATTCTTTTTGAGCTTTTTGAGCTTTTTTAGTTTTAAAGTTCTCTTTAACATCTTCTGAAGTCCAGATGCCAATAAAAGTTAGAATATCTTCATCAACAATAAACCACGCTCCTTCATCTTCATAAGGTGGGGTT
The DNA here is from genome assembly GCF_000170755.1 of Lentisphaera araneosa HTCC2155. NCBI lineage: Bacteria > Pseudomonadati > Lentisphaerota > Lentisphaeria > Lentisphaerales > Lentisphaeraceae > Lentisphaera > Lentisphaera araneosa. The sequence continues at coordinate 23,357 of NZ_ABCK01000031.1, read as the reverse complement.
CGACTGAGTTTGTCGTGGATTTCTTCGTTAAGCCCTTCCTGGAAGTCATAATCAATTTCATGAATAACTTTTAATGTCCCGTTGGCGATGGCATTAAGGTGCACATAAAAGAAATAATCCCCAGGATGGTTCTGTTCCACAAGATCTCTTAACTCTTGCTCACTAATATCCACTTTAAATGATTCATCATAAGCGTTTACATTGGGGCGTAAACAAATTCCTTGTTCTCCAGTAAGATCACATTTGGCATCATCAAGCGGTTTCCAGGCTAGAAATTCAAAATCTGCTTGAAAGTAATTCATTTCGATTTTGTTGGGTTCTTGTTTCCCAAAACGTTTTTCCATTTTCTGTCGATGTTCAGCCAGTCTCTCTTTTTCTTCAGTTTCATCTTTTACTTTCTGAGCTATTGACTTTGGATCTATAGCGTTTTTAGCTAGTCTTACGGCAAGTTCGTCGCGTTCTTTCTGAAATACAGCATCAAGATCATCATCATAAGTGCCTTGACTAATCAGTACGTCTTTGAGTTTTGAACTGGTTTTTCCCCCATAATAACCTATATTCCAGTAAGAAGTACAAGATAAGTCTCCTAATAAGGCATTGTCATATAATATACGGTATAGTTTTTGACTCATTAACATTTTTCTACCTACTGAAAATAAATCAAATTTATTTATGGAAGAGGCAAAATCAGGAGAAATTGATGGGGGAATACTTTGTCTAAACTTATCTCTACATCCGCCTCTAAACACACCATTTGAGTCTTCAAAATCATTTTCAATTTTAGCCCAGTATACTGATCGACTGGGTTTTGTTTCACCTGTTAAAGCTTTAACTAAAACTGGTTTAAAACTCGCGCCCTTTAGGTCATTTTGTTCGAAGAGTTGAACAAATTGCTTTTTAACAATTAAAACACGTGTGTCATCGAATAATATATTGAGTTGTAGTAACTTAAAATTACCAAGAGTTTTTTTCTCAAAAATGAGCTCATCGTTGATTATTTCGTTATAGTACTTATCTGTGCTATATTCCGTATCAGTATAAAAACTGACATAAGCAGCTGAAAACCTATCTGCATCTTCATATTCCAATTTTGTCTCTGAGTAATACCCATTATCACATCAAAAAATTCGATCACTTCTTTGGAGTTCATATTCTTCAACAAGAGCAGTAAGCTCTAAAAACTCGAGTAAATCAACATTATCTTCCCTAAACCAAAATTTATTATAACCGTCGAAAACAGAAAATTCTCTGCTGATTTCTTTAGCTTTTTTATTTAAAATCCTAAAAAGTTCACGACTTTTAAATTCAAATCTATATTTTAATTTCATTTTGACTTACCTGCCCCCAGATCATATTTTTATTATACTTACAATATCGAAAAATTACACGTGCTTAAAACTTCTTAAAGAGTGACACTCAATTTAATAAGTAAATTTCAGTGCGGCCCTTCATGCATATAGCAATAATAATGACCTTACTCAGACAATTAATAAATATTAATCAGATTTTGAAGAGAATAAGCTCGGGGTACGTTACTTTTAGTAAACGTTTATTTTGAATAAACGTCTATGAGATGTATACTAAGAATGGATAAGGAACTTAAGTCGAGGTTAAGAATGATTTTCAAATGCAAGGAAACTGAAAAGATTGCTGAAGGACAGGGGAGTCGCAAACTTCCTCAGCAGATTCAAAAGAAAGCCTTTAGGCAATTAATGCGCTTGAAGTATGCTGCAAGCCCAGAAGATCTTCGTATACCGCCAGGCAATCGCCTAGAAAAGCTTAGTGGTGATCGTGAAGGTCAATGGTCAATCCGTATAAACGATCAATGGCGCGTGTGTTTTAAGTGGAATGATGAAGCTGATGAAGTTGAAATTGTAGATTACCATTAAGGAGGTGGGCGTTTGGTCACTTTCGAAAAGGTTCAATAGAACAAAGGAAAAAGGAAAAAGAAGATGAAAACGAACTTAACAAACAAAGAAATGTGTGATTGGTTAGTAGCGAATGGCTATCCTCTTACTTGTCACCCTGGAGAAATACTCAAAGATAATCTCGAAGATATGAACTTGAGCGCTTACAAAGTAGCCAAAGACCTTAAGCTCAATCGTGGAACAATTAGCGGAATACTTAATGGGTCAAAGAAAATCACGGTCCAAACTGGAGTCTTACTTGCTCGTTATTTTGATAATAGTTTAGCTTTCTGGGTTAATATGCAAAATGGTTTTGAATTGGACTTTATAGAAAAATCAATGACTGCTGAACTCGAACAAGTTCCCCATGCCGTGGCTCAGTAGACAAGAAGAGTGATACCATGTATGAGGGGGATGATCTATTGGGCTTGTGGACTAAAGCTGATGACATATTCTAGTGAGTTTTCTCCCCATCCCCGCTGAGTTTCTTCACCATAAGTACAAAAAAAGCCTCCGCAATGGGAGGCTTTTTTTATGGAGTAAAGGCGAGACTTACTCGATGATGAGAGTAATGGCGAGGCCTTCGCGAGCCTCTGTGTACTCGAGTCCTTCTTGATTGAAGTGCACTTCTTCGGAACGGGCAGCAGCTTTGAGCTGGCCGGGTTCGGCTTGGAGAAGTTCGAGGTATTGATCGTCTGCTTGAACCACAATGGCCTTCACCGGTGACTTCGATTTGAGTCCGTTGGCTTGCTTGATAGGAAGAATGACTTTCTTGATATCGGCAACGAGTTCAGTTCTGAGAAGTGCATCTTCATCCATCTTGACCGCAAGTTTGAAGCGATCGTTAGATCCTTCCCAAGGTTCAGCTACGGCAACTTTTGCGAGTTCCGCAATTTTGCAAACGCCGCAGAGGTCTTCAACGATAAGGTTAATGAGCACTTGATCTTCTTCGCTAGCTTCAACGCTGAGTGTTTCAACGGCGAGCTTCATGGAGTAGTTGTTCTTTGATTTATAAGTTCTTACTAAAGTCACGAGCTCGAGTAGGAGGGCGCCGGCTTTTTTGCCAGTTTCGCAAATTGCTTCGGCAGGAACGCTGGGGAGAAGTGAGATGTGCACTGATTTGTCGCCTTCGCGCTCACGGAAAACATCTTGGTAGATTTCTTCACAGATATGAGGCATGTAAGGAGCAAAGAGTTTAATAATGCCGAGCTGGATCTTGTAGAGCGTCCAACGAGCAGCTTTTGCATCTTCCGCACTTTCGTCGCCATAGAGGCGGTGCTTGACCATTTCGATATAGTTGTCGCAGAAGTCAGACCAGAAGAATTGCTCTAAGGCATTACGAGCTGGGAAGAATTCGTATTTTTCAAAAGCTTTATGGTAGGCTTTGATCACTTCGTCGAAACGCGTGAGCACCCATTTATCCACCGCTGTGAGCGTCGGCATTGGCGCCGAAGCGTCAAAGTTTTCGAGAAAGCCTTCGGCAAAACGTGTCGAGTTCCAGAGTTTGGTGAGAAGCTTACTAGAACCTTCGATCTCATCTTCGTCAAAAGCAATGTCAGTACCGAGCGTACCAGAGGAAGCCCAGTAACGGATTTGGTCGGCACCGTGATTTGCGATCATCGCAAGTGGAGAGAAGCGGTCGCCATCTTTTGATTTGGAGATTTTGGATTTGCGAGCAAAGGCCTTACCCTCAACTTTTTGAGCTTCGACTTGCTGATCTTTTTTGATCACGTGGCCAGAGATAACGGCGTCCTTCCAAGGTACATCATTGAAGTGAAAATAAGATTTTACGATGGTGTAGAAAGCCCAAGTACGAATGATGTCGTGAGCCTGAGGGCGCATTGACATGGGGCGGATTTGGGGGAGTTCGTCTTCTTCACCCCAGCGTGAATTAAGCTCCGGAGTGCTTGAAGAAGTTGCCCAAGTATCGAGGACATCGGATTCAGGGATGAGAGTTTCGGGATCGTAGCCCTTGCAATCGAGAGGCTTGTCAACGAGTGGGTTGACGGGGAGTTGCTCAGGAGATGCGGGAACAACGGTGCCATCGGGAGCGTACCAAACGGGGATTGGTACACCGAAGTAACGCTGACGAGAAATCGCCCAGTCCCAACCGAGGTTTTCTACCCAGTCGCGGTAACGCTTGCCCATGAAAGAAGGGAACCAATTGACTTTTTCGCCTTGGGCAAGAAGTTCTTCTTTGTGTTCAACAACTTTGATGAACCACTGCTTGGTGGGAAGATATTCAACCGGAGTTCCACAACGTTCGTGTGTGTTCACAACGCGAGTTTCTGCAGCGAGATCTTCTTGTTTGAAAATGATGTTTTCTTCTTTGAGCTTTGCGATGATCGCAGTGCGTGCTTCGTCAATTGTGAGGCCTTCGAATTCGCCTGCACGTTCATTCATGATGCCTTCGAGGCTGAAGCAAACATTCATCTCGAGTTCGTGTTCACGCCACCAGTCAATATCTGTTACGTCACCGAAAGTACAGCACATAACGATACCCGTACCCTTTTCGGGGTCGGCTTTTTCGTCGGCGAGGATTTTAACTTTATGTCCAAAGAGAGGAACAGTGGCGTCTTGGCCAATGAGGTGCTTATACTTTTCGTTCTCGGGGTGAATGAACATGGCGGCACAACCTGGGAGGAGTTCCGGACGAGTTGTGGCAATCGGGATGTCTTCGCCATCAGCACTTTTGAAGTTGAGGTAATTGAAGATCGTACCCTTGTTGACGTCATCGACTTCGGCTTGAGCAAAAGAAGTTTGGCACTTTGTACACCAGAGTGTGGGGCTCTGATTATATTTTACTTTGTCGCGCTCGAGCAAGTCGAGGAAAGAACGCTGAGAAATGCGTTGTGATTTTTCACTAATCGTTGAGTAAGCACTCTCCCAAGCACAAGAGAAGCCGAGGCTCTGCCAGAGGTCCTTGAATTGCGCACGGTATTTTTCGGAAACTTCTTCACAATTTTTAACGAATTCGGCGCGGGGCATTTGTGAACCCTTGATGCCTTTTTCGCGTTCAGTGAGGATCTCTGTCGGTAAACCATTGTCGTCAAAACCAAAGGGATACATGACATTTTTGCCGAGCATGCGCTGGTAGCGAGCTACGATCTCTGCTTGCGTGTAAGAGAAAACGTGACCGATGTGAAGTTTACCTGAAACGGTGGGTGGTGGGGTGTCGATTGAGAAAGTTTCTTTATCTGATTGTTCATCAAAGGCATAGATGCCTTCTTGATCCCAGAACTGCTGCCACTTTTTTTCGCTGTCGGCAGCATTGTATTTGTTGGACAAAGCCATGATTGTGTCTCCGAATAAATTTAATCGCGCTAAAGTAATGCACTTGAACGGGATTGAAAATTAATCATTTGATTTTGTGGGTAATTCAAGTTCATCAGCAGGCAAAGCCAAGCTGGAGTGAGGCTTCGATTCGACCTTCTTTGAAGTTTTTTTATTGAGCTTGTCATTTTTACTGGGGGTAAACGATTATTATTAGCAACCGAGAAACTCTGACTGAGTTGAATTAATGATCGAAATTAAGAAGGATAGAGATATGCGTTTACTTACATTATTTATGGCTGTTTTATTTATGGCGAATAGTTCTTTTGCTAAAGAATTGTTTAAAGACCCCTCGTTTAAAAAGTTTAAAGATTATTGGTGGGTCAAGCCTCATAATGAATATGAATCATATAAGCCAGTGATTAAGAAAGGCGTTTTCTCAGTGACGACAAAGCACACCTCGGAATCACATTACTACGGTTTGGTGGGTCCAGTTGATTTGCGCGAAGGGAAAAAATATCTTTTGACTTTTGAGATGAATTGCGATGGTCAGGGCATGGTGAATATCTGTGCACGTACGACCAAAAAAGAGTCAGGCAAAAAGGGACGTAATAAAAATAAAGCCAAAACAAAAAATAAATTAGTTACGCTAGGCCTCGCTCACAAAGAAAAAGACCTTCAATCGGGTTGGAAGAAGTACACCTGCGAGTTCACGGCGACAGAAAATCCCAATTCCGATCAAGTTCCTTCAATCAAAATTCTTATTGGCGAATTCCAGGGCACAGTCGAAATCCGCAATATGTCGCTCAAGGAAAACTCTGGTGGTGATGCCGGCGGCAAAAAAGGTAAAGTGACAGTAACGGATATTTAAGTTCGCGAACACAATTATTTTGGGCCCACAGTGAAAGCTGTGGGCCTATTTTATTTAACAATGGGCAGGATGATTCTTGAGGGATGCTCTTTAGAGAGCATGATGGTGTTGTTTGCCACAGGTGAATTATTGAAGTTCATGACGGGTTTATAGGTATTGGGGTGAACTTCGTATTTCGGACTATTTGAGCTGGAAATATGCACGGCGAGTTTGTGACCTTTGTTGAGCACGTAAGCTGTACTCCACATATCGATAGTCAACTTATATACCTTGCCCTTTTCAATTTTTGATTCTTTATCGAAACCATCGTGGAAACGGGTCATGATAATGGAATCACGAAGGATGGCTTCATAGCCATCGGGATAAACGTCGATGAGCTTAGCAGTAAAGGTTGTGTCCTCCACATCTGTTTTAACAAAGAGTTCGGCCATGACTTTCCCCGTGATTTCTAGAGGTTCAGTGAGAACATCAGATGTGAAACGCAGGATGTCTTTGCGATCTTTATGGACGCGTTGATCTTTGGGACCTACACCCTGATGGATAAAGACATCGCCACCGGCAGAGGGGACGGGGTTACGCGGGTCGTATTTAAAAGTGAGTGAGGCCTTTTGTGCTGAAGATTTATTTTGTTTTAATGAGCCATCAGCCTGCATGTAGTAGGATTCTTTTGTGTGAGGTACAGGCCAGACAGTGGTCATTTTATATTCATTACCTGGAGCGTTTGGATCAATCGCATCACCCATGAGGAAATAGACCATGCGTGACTTGCCCTGTTTGTTGTCTTTTAATGCCGTTGAGATATCTGGAATTTGCCATTCTTTGGGTACGGGGCCCATATGTTTCTTGCGTCCCACCATATTACCGTGGCCTGAGGCATCCATTTGGATAATGATGTTGCCTTTGTCTCCAAAGGATTCCATATAATCCAGTGCGGATTCCGCAAAGATATCGTACCAACCCGTTTTAGCGATGAACACAGTTTTGTTATTAAGGGAAGCTTTTTGAACCGTTTTGTCGTAGGCTTTCTGATCAAAGAGGGTGATGGTGGGTTTTGGCCATTGGGGGATGGGGATACTGCGCTGGCCAAGCCAGTTATACATCTCTCGACGTACACCATTGTGGTAGGTCCAGTATTTATAGGCATTGCCGCCGCTGACTGTCGTGTAAACGGCTTTTAGGGCAGGGTGCTTAGCTAGGTAAGCCATGTAGGCACAGAAGCCATGGCCACTTTGACCAATCATGGCCACATTGCCATTACAAAAAGCTTGCTTAGAGATCCAATCGATGGTGTCGTAACCATCATTAATTTCATTATCAAAACTCTTGGCATCGAAAGTGCCTTTGCCTTCGGATTCACCGTCGCCACGGGGATCTTGGCAGATAAAGACAAGGTTTTGACCAGTGAATCGATGAGAATTATGGAAGGCTGCCCCCCAAATCCCGTAAGCCGTTCGAGTGAGAACTGCGGCTGCTGGACCTTTTTTAGGGATGAAAACACCAGTGGCGAGTTTAACGCCGTCGCGCATGGGGATCATGTGACGCTCGAAAGTGTAATTTCCGCCTAAGGTCTTGGTAATTGTTGCGATGCAGTAATTTTCTTTTTCTTCATAGCTTAAAACACCGTCGCCATTTAAGTCAGATTTTGGATGCTGGTTCAGGAAGATGTGTCCACCAGGGAGAGCGTTGGGAAGTGATTTGACGACATCTTTTGCAAAAGAGTAAGAGCCTATGGTGACCAGTAATATGAGTAGTAATTTTGATGTATGATTGTGAATCATTATGAATGGCTTCCTTTGACGATAATTTTAACTTCTAAAATGTATAAACTCCTAAGGACTTTGCATTGTTACAGCTTTACTCTGATTTGCCTTAGATATGCCTGTAAGAAGTTAATTTGTGGCGTGAGCTCATAAAAGAATAGTAAAGGGGTCATAAGAAGGTGAAGGTTTATATTGGAATAATTAATTTCGTGTGAAATATTTGAACTGCGCTTCATTTGGGAGCTAGGTCAAATCATTGTTATTATCAAAAGGGAATGAATTACTTTGCAAGAAATTACTCACCATCAAATTATGATTTTCTTCTTCAGTCTTGCTATTTTAATTGGCTTGGCGCGAATTTTTGGAGAGTTGTGTAAAAAAATTGGTCAACCATCTATCTTGGGCGAAATTGCTGCGGGGATCATTTTGGGGCCGACTGTGTTTGCGTACATCGCACCTGACTTACAAGCGACCTTATTCCCTTCCTCGGGCCCACTCTATGTAACATTTGAGTTCATTGGCATGCTTGCCATTACCTTGTTTATGCTGATTGCGGGTATGGAAGTGGATTTAAAATGCCTCAAGAAGCAGGCAAAACCCGCCACAGTTGTGGGCATAAGCAGTATGATTCTGCCTTTCGCGGGTGGTTTCGCTTTAGTTTACCTTTTTCCTAAGACCTTTGATACACAAGAAAAAACTTTTGTGACGGCACTCTTTATGGCAACGGCCTTAGCGATCTCGGCCTTGCCAGTGATTACAAAAATTTTAATGGATCTCAAACTCATTAAAACTGATTTGGGTGTGACGATCATTGCGGCGGCCATTTTTAATGACCTCACGGGCTGGATGATTTTTGCGATTGTTCTGAGTTTGATGAGCGATACTTCGGGCGGTTTTCCTTGGGGAACAATTGTGGGGATTGTTGCTGCGGGCGCCTTCATGTTGACAATTGGACGTAAAATCGTGCTTGCACTGATTCCACGAGTGCAAGCCCACGCCTCTTGGCCGGGTGGTGTCATGGGCTTTATACTTACAGGAGCCTTATTGGCCGCTGCAGTTGCCGAATGGATTGGTGTGCATGGAATTTTTGGTAGCTTCCTGTTTGGTGTGGCTTTAGGGGATAGTCCTCATTTGCGTCACCAAACTGAAGAGTATATGGAGAAATTCATTTCCTTTATCCTGACGCCTATTTTCTTTGCGACGATTGGACTCAAGGTCAATTTCTTAACTCACTTCGATCTGTTTGCGGTCGTGATTCTGCTTGTTGTTGGATCCATCACAAAAATAGTGGGTAGTTATGTGGGCGCTAAAATTTGTGGAATGAGTCAAAGAGAATCTATGGCTTTGGGCTGGGGCATGAATGCTCGAGGTGTGATGGAAATTATTTTGGCGATTATTGCTTTAGAAGCCAAAGTGATTAACGATACGGTTTTTGTCGCGATTGTGATTTTAGCCTTATTTACATCGATGACTTCCGGTGCTCTGATGAAGATTAGTTTGAAGCGGCGATCAAAAACATCTGCATTGACAAGTTTTGGACGTGGAGCCTTTGTTGCAGATCTCAAACATCCTGCACCTGCTCACGTTATCAAAGATATGGTTTTGCAACTGAATATTGACCATGAAGTACAGGCAGATATCATTCAAAGTACGATTAGTCGTGAACAACTCATGTCCACGGGCCTTGAGAAGGGTTTGGCCGTGCCTCATTGTCGAACCGATTTAGTGAAAAAGCCAATATTACTGATTGGCCTTCATGAATCAGGGGCAGATTTTGATTGTTTTGACGATGGCAAGGCCCATGTGATTGCCTTGATCATTACACCTTTGAGTGACCCCGAAAGTCAACTGGAATTGATTAGTGTCTTAGCCTCACATTTCTCGTCCAAAGAAGAAATGGTTAAAGCGATGACCTGTAAATCCAAAGTGGATATGCAGGCGATTCTTAATGCCGCCGATGAAATGTCGGAAAAGCATTCATAATAAAAAAGCTTTATTTTTTTGTTTGATCACCAATAATTTTTTTGATTCTTGCGTTTTAACAGTATCAACGCAAAATTAAGAGTTTACATTGAGTGAAAGAGTTATTGACAAACACGAGTTTTTATCAGGATTCGGCTATGAATGAGAGCGATTTATTAGATCAGCTTAAAAATGGCGACGAACGAGCTCTATCAGACCTAGTGAGTTTGCATCAAGAAGCGATGATAGCCTATGTTTACTGTTTGAGTGGTGATCTTGAATTAAGCAAAGATGTTTGTCAGGAAAGCTTTTTAAAGCTCATTAGCAAACCTCCCATGATATTTACAGGAAAAAGTTTAAAATCTTGGCTTTTTCGCGTGGCTCGCAATCAATATATGGATCATTTGCGTCGCCATAAAATTAGCTTTAGTGAATTGGAAGATAAATATGATTCTGGTGAGCAAGCTCCTGATAGCCAAATTATTGGGCTGCAACAAAAAGAAAAAATTCTCATGTGTTTGGATGAACTTCCCCAGTCACTTAAAGAAACAGTTGAACTTCGCATTTATGAAGAGCTGAATTTTCGGGAAATTGCCGAAAAAACTGGAACGCCTTTGGGGACAGTTTTATGGCGGATGAAAAAGGCTTTAAAACTTTTGAAACCCAAGTTTCAAGGAGATAGATCATGAGAAAAGATGAATTCCGTTTAAGTAAGGAACAATTTTTTGAATTGCGAAATGACTTGCACAAGGCCCCGTCAAGAAACAGAATCGCTTTAGCCCTCCCTGCTTTTGCGGCTCTCGCAATCATCGCCCTTTTAATCATGAACCCGCAAACGGAAGTGAACCCTTTAAAGGAATCTCAGAGTCTTGCCCAAGAAGATAGCCCTTCCAAAAATTTACAGAAGCAAGTCGAAATTGAAGTCGTATCCTACCAGGAATTAGCTGACTTTGAAAAAGAATTGGGGATGATCTTTTCTAAGAGAAAAGAAGAAGTGAAAGCGGTAGAAAAATTTCAACGTTGGAAAAAAAATAAGCCAGAAAGTCTAGTGCAAAGAATGGCGAATACTCGCCTTCGTTTAAAGAAATTAAAAAAGAAAATTGATAGTTAATAGGAGTTTACGATGAATAAGTTAATGATGATGTTTATGCTGCTTTTTGTGAGTAGTGGTTTAGCTTTTGCGAATCAGACAAAGTTCGATTCAGCAGAGCTGAAAGTTGTTTATGAAGAAGAGGAAGAGCACGAAGATGAAGACGACGATCATGAAGACGACGATCATGAAGAGCACGAAGATGAAGACGACGATCATGAAGACGACGATCATGAAGAGTTTAATGAAGAGGAATTTAACGTCTTTTTAAAAGAGCACTTTGGTTTTGCTAAACAGTTGTGGGAAGCTGCAGACGAAGATGATCGTGAGGACTTTATTGAAGAAATGGAAGAACTCTATTTAGAATATATCGAGCATCAGCAAGAGCCCGGAGCCGAGTTAATGCTTAAAGTCGAGATTATGGAAGTTCAATCACATCTTATTGGGGAGATGATACGCCAGGCAAAGAGTTCTGAAGAAAAACAACAAATGAGTCAAAAATTAGCGCAACATTTGAATCAGCTTTTTGATTTAAAACTGCGGGCTTATCATAGAGAAGTGGAAGAGATGAAGCAAGAGATTCAGGAAATGCAGAAAATGATTGAAAAGCGCAAGCGTTTAAAAGGGAAAATCATAGAAATGCAGATGCTTAAGCTTACAAATGAAGAAGAACTTTTGGAGTGGTAGTTACTGAATAGGAATTTTAAAATGGGTCATGATGAGGTGGTAAGTAAAGCCCCATAAATCAGTGCCTTCAATATCAATACAAGGGAAGTCAAAGTTCGGAAAGTTCTTTGACTTTTTCTTTTTGCTATGGAATTGCGTATTCCGCAAATAAGTGAGCGGAACCCAGTAGGATTCGCTGTGTTCTCTGAGGTCTAGATTGATTTGTGGCTTGCTGTCTAGCTCAAAGAAGTAGGGTTGAACCCACATGGGGCGCCCGACCTTTCCACCAGCAGAAAGCAATTCGAGTTCTTTAAAATCATGACTCGCGTCAAGTTCGAAACCACATTCTTCACGTGTTTCACGAATGGCGGCAGCCAAAGGAGATTTGTCTTCGGGGTCAATTTTGCCGCCAGGTAAGGACAGGTGCCCTGACCAAGGATCTTTATCATGAATTGATCGCTTGAGGATCAAAATTTCATCTTGACATAAAACAAGAGTGACGGCGGCTTGTGCTTTGTTCATTTAATGAGGCGTAATGACCAAGGGTATTTGTAGAGTTCTCCCCGATTGGCGGCGTTGGCAGCTTTGACGATGCAAACGATATCGACGATCAAAAGTGCGAATAACATCAAATAGCCAATCAAAATTAAGCATAAGACAATGGAAATGATCGAATAAATGAGCATGGCAATTTGGAAGTTGATGGCTTCTTTGCCACAAGCATCAAGAAAATCTGATTCATCTTTTTTTATTACCCAAAAGATCAGTGGGCCTAGGATCCCACCAAAGGGAATGCCCGCAAAACCTATGAATGCGAGCAAATGGCAAATCATGGCGTTGGTTTTTTCTTCTTTAGGTATATCTGCGGGGTCAATAATTATTTCATCCATACTCTTTCCTTGTACTTAAATATTTTCTTTACTTGAGTCTTTCTTGAATAAAGGTCAATAAATTTTTTCTATTTAGAAAGGATAAGTCAATCGCTTTTATTAAAATTTTGTTTTAAGTGTGTAAAAAGTTTGTGGTGGCAAAGCAAAAGGCATAAATTAGGAATAACAATAATTAACATAAAATAAGAGGTAACACCATGACTTTTGTACAAAGAGATTTGCCCTATGGTTTTGATGATTTAGCCCCCCATTTGGATCGCAGTGTTTTAGAGATTCATTTCACTAAGCATCACTCAGGTTATGTATCAAAACTGAATGCGGCATTAGAAAATACAGAACTTATTGATAAACAGCTATGCTCTCTCGTAGCTGATTTGTCAGTCGTGCCTGAAGCTAAGTATGCAGCGGTGAAAAAACTTGCTGGTCAACATTATAACCACCAACTTTATTGGGAAAGCTTATCTCCACGAGGTGGTGGCGAACCCGTGGGTGCTTTAGGTGATGCAATCGTGAGAGATTTTGGCTCTTATGAGGCTTTTCGCAGTCAATTTAGTGCGGCCGCCGCATCACAGTTTGGTAGCGGATGGGCTTGGTTAAGCGATAATAATGGCAAGCTTGAAGTGAGTTCTACTGGCAACGAAGATACGCCATTAATGACTGGCGCTAAGCCCTTACTCACTCTAGACGTTTGGGAACATGCTTATTACTTGCAGTACCAAAATCGCCGACCCGATTTTATTGAGGCTTTTTGGAATGTGCTTGATTGGGATGCAGCCAATACTCGTTTTACGTCCTAAGTTTCAGTAAAACCTGATTGTATAAGAGCGTGCCTAAGGGCACGCTCTTTTTTTATTTGAAGATGGTGATTTCTTCGAGGTCAGTCAGCTTCTCTTTTTTCACTATGGTTAAGTTTGGAGCGTAGGACATTCCCGTATCAAAAAGGTAGTTTTGCAGTGTTTCCATATAGTTGGTCTGGAGATTGATGAGTTGGATACGAGAATCTTCGAGGCGGTTTTGGCTACGTAGGTATTCGAGGATGGCCATTTTGCCACTTTCCCAACGGTCTTTATAGAGCTCGACTTGTTCCTCATTGAATTTAATTTCTTGAATTTGAACTTGAATAGAGGTGTTGAGTTCATTGAGTGCACGTTCTAAGCTACGCAGACTTTGTAAACGATCATTATAGAGGATTTTGTAGTCAAAATTATTTTCACGCAGATTATTTTTAGCAATTTGCAGTTGGGCAATTTCAGCACGGTTGCCAAGGGTCCAATTTACATTGACTCCAACAGTTGTATCTTCTTTACCTCGTAGGTTAATATTTTCGTTGGTATCATTTTCTAAATTGTGTCGTACAAATAGGCTGACATCTACAGAGTTTCTCTCATCGCGATCTTCGAGTTCTCTAGTCAGCTTAATTCGCGCGAGTTCGACGTTGAGAAAGTCTTCAGAATTTTGTTGAGCGTATTTCATGTCTTCAACGCTATTGGGTTTTGCCAATGAGAATTCGAAATTGGTTTCAACTTTGAATTCTTCTTCTGGAGCTAAGCCCATGAGAACTTGAAGATTATCGAGTTCATTTTTTAAGCGCACGCCTGCTGCAATAACAGAGATCTCATCACGAGGGACGTTGATTTTTGCCGAGGAAATATCGAGGGGATCTTCACGAGCAATGGCCATCTCCAAGTTTTTCTTAGAGGTCTCGAGGCGTCGCTTCGAAATATCGAGTGACTTTGTGACTCGAATGAGACGGTAAAAGCTATTCATGACATCACGCACGAGATCGCGTTTTGAGCGTTTGAGTGAGTTGAGGCTAATCAATTCATCGGTATGAGCATTACGGATATTCTTTAATGATGTACTAAGACTGCCACCACCGAGAATTTGTTTGGAAAGGGAGATACCAAGGTCGGTATTATCTGTGTTATTATCGCCATCTTGTGAGTGAGCTCCCGTCACATTGAACTCAAAACCAGCAGGCAAGGGTTGGTTTAATCGAAAAGTTTGAGCATCTGAGCTGCCGTCCGTCTTGGAACTCGCGGTTGAACTTATAGATAGGTCATAAGCGGCACGAGCGATGGCGGAGTTTTGAACGCGGTTTTCTAAACTCAGTTCAGAAGTTTTAATGGTGTGTGAGTTTTTAACGGCATATTCAATGATGTCATCAATGGCCCAAGTTTTTTTCTGAGCTTGGAGTGAACATGCAAAAAGAAAGATAAATAATAAGTTTTTCATTCGCTTCTCAATGCTTCTACGGGGTTAAGTTCAGCTGCATTTTTTGCGGGGAAGAGACCGAAAACTAAACCGGTCGACATGGATGCAGCAAAGGAAATAAATAAAAGGGGGATAGAAAAAACCACGGGGATTTCGACGAGACTACAGGTCGCAAAAACGACTATGATGGATAAGCCGACTCCTAAAACGCCACCCGTAGCGGAGAGGATAATCGCTTCAGCAAGGAACTGCATTAAAATGTTGTTTTGAGAGGCGCCAGTCGCGCGGCGGATACCAATTTCGCGAACGCGTTCACGAACGGATGCGAGCATGATATTCATGATACCGATACCCCCGACCACCATGGAGATTGAGGAGATAATCACAGTGAGAATGTCTAAGAGTTTACCTGCCTCTTCCTTTTGGCGTAAGAGATCGATGGGAATGACAATCTCGAAGTCTTTCACGCCGTTGTGAAGCCCTTGAATGATTTTTGCGATTTCAGCACCTGCGGAAATAAGAAGATCTTCGTTTTTAACTTGCAGTTGGATCTCATCGAGTTGGCTACGTAATTTTTGTTGGTTAATGCGGGCGAGTGCGGTTTGTAGTGGAATGAGGATATCTGAGTTAGAGTCCTTAAGTCCCGAGGCCTCAAGCCCGCCTAAATTAATGCTTTGATTTTTAAGGACACCGACAATCGTATAGGGGACACCACCAAGGGTGAGTGTTTTTCCTAAGACAGGTTCAGTAATTTTTGAAGCGACACTTGAACCAACTATACAGACTTTGGCAGCAAAGTTTTGATCAAAGGGGTCAAAGTCACGCCCTTCACTTAGTTTGAGGTTGTTCACACGAAGGAAGTCACCTTCAGTCGCTCTCACTCGTGATTTGAGTAAGTGCCCATCGTTCAGCACGGTCATGGGAGTTTCTCGAAGTGCGGCGTGAGCTTGGAGCCCTTCTTTACCTGTTAAGGTTTGATAGTCTTTGAGGCTGAGGCCTAGAGAGCCACGGATTCGCGCTTGGTTGAGCTCAAGGTCCTTGAGAGGTGTATTGGTGATTTTGACCAAATTTGAACCTAGAGCTCTAATTTGATCGGCTTGTTTCTTTTTACTGCCCAAAGAGAACGAAGACATGCAAATGACTGAGCTGACACCGATGATGATGCCCAACATGGTGAGGAATGAGCGCATTTTATGTGGGAGCAGACCCTCGCGCACACCAGACATGACGAGTTGGCGGAGTCGGATGCCGTAGCCAATTTCTGGGCGTTTATCTTGTTTGGTCTCGGGAAGTTTTGAATGGCCAGTATCATCAATGACGACGCCATCTTTCATAGTGATTTTACGTGTTCCCGTTTCGGCTAATTCACGATCGTGAGTCACCATGATGATCGTTTTGCCTTCTCGGTTGAGCTGATGAAGAATATCCATGATCTCTTGGCCCGTTTTCGAGTCGAGAGCACCAGTGGGTTCATCTGCCATGAGGATGTCTGGGGTGTTCACTAGGGCACGAGCAATAGCTACACGTTGATTTTGACCACCAGAAAGTTCTGTGGGTTTATGGCCTAGACGTTCTCCCAAGCCCATTTTGGTGGCATATACTTTGGCAACTTCTAAATTGTCTTCTTTTACACCACCGGCATAGGCGAGAGGAAGAGCAATGTTTTCGGTAATGGTGAGCGTTGGGAGTAAGTTGAATTGCTGAAAAACGAAGCCAACGGTACGGTTTCGGAAGGAGGATAATTCTTCATCTTTCATTTGAGCGACATCGACGCCGTTGTACTCGAGAGTTCCCCCATCAGGAGTATCAAGTAAACCGAGTATGTGCATGAGGGTGGATTTACCTGAACCCGAGCTACCAATGATCATGACGAACTCGCCTGCTTGGATATCGAGGTCAACTCCGTCAAGTGCTTTTACAGTTTCTTCTCCCATGTGATAATGGCGTTGGAGATTACGGATTTTGATGAGGTGATCACTCATTGTTACCTCCTGGGTAGAGTAGAACTTGCTCGCCTTCAGAGATGCCTTCTTCGATGATGAAATTAAAGTGATCTAGGACGCGGCCTTTCACGAGTTTACGGCCCTCATAAGTTCGTACATAGAGACCTGACTCACTATGTATAATAGCTGAGCGAGGAATAGTGAGGTATTGACGTTTGTTCGCAAGTTTAAAGTTAACTGATACGCTCATGCCTGGATGAAGTTTGAGCTTATTTGAAGCAAGTTCAATTTTAATTTCAAAGAGGTAAACTCGACTCTTTCCGTCGGGGCTATCAACCCAGTTATTTCTATCTTGACCTAGGCCAGCGATGTCGATAACTTTTCCTTTCATAGTTTGTTCTGGGTAGGCGATAAACTCGAGGTTGACAGGCATGCCAGGTTTGATTTTATCGTAGTCTGATTCATTGACTGTGCAACTGACTTCCATTTTTGTTGGATTAATAACGTCGGCTATGATAACGTTTTGACCAACGCTATTACCTGCTCTATAGGGGAGATAAACCCCGCCAGAACTCCAATCTCGTTTCTTTTTAATTCTTAAGTAGCCATCTTCGGGTGCAAGAATTTGTGTTTGTTTAGAAATTTTCTTTTTGTAATTGAGGTCAGTTAAGATAGTATCGATTTTGGCTTGAGTTTCTTTTAATTTATTGTTTAATGATTCCTCTTGTCGCTTACGCATCTCAACTTGTTTCTCTAAAGCCACTTTTGCATTTTCGATGTTTTGATCAAGAACTTTTAATTTATCTTCATCAACACCTTTCATCAAAGAGGTGTTTTCAGTGATAACTTGGCGAAGGTTCTCCTTTGATAGCTTGACATTCTTGACGAATTTATCGTAAGCCATCGCGGAGATGAAGTTTTTTTCATAGAGTTTTTTCTCGATTTTCAGAACTCGTTCATCTTCGGCAAGTTTAAGCTCGGCAAGCTTGCGATTGATTTTCATAGTTTTTACTTCATGGGGATGAGGTTTGTTTTTCTCGTAACTATAAATTTCTCGTGAACGTTTGAGCTTACTTCTGTAGGTACGGACACTGGCATCATAACTCTTGAGGTTTAGGTCCATGGTCAACTTTTGTAGATTTATGTAACGCTGGTAATTATTTAGATTGTTCTCTAAACCTCGGATTTCATCTAACATTGTTTTGTTGTCAATCGAAGCGACAAGCTCACCTTTTTTTACGTAAGTGTTATTCGGGAGGATACTTAGTAAATTGCCACTGCTACCACTGACTACGGGATACTTGATGGCAGGGCTGACATGACCTCTTTCCAGAAGGTTTTGCTCTTGATCAACAAGTGAGGCAGAGACGTAAATTTGTGATTTGGATCGAGGCTTGTAGAGCAGAAAGGCGAAGCAGGTACAAGCTAGGAGAGCAATGAAAGCAATTTTTTTCATAGTTCGCCACCCTCAAGAGGAATTTCAACTTTCGCCACTGATCCAGGTTTTATATGATATTTATTAAGTGGGGGGAGTTTGATTTCGTAGATACTAAAAACTTTTCCCGTCGGTTCTCTAGAAGAATAGGGGTCGGTACTTTGTTCAATTTCGTTATCTGGCTCAAAGTTAAAGCCTGGCTTCCCCAGTGTCCCTTTAAATACACGACCTTCAATTGAAGCAATGGTGATGTTGACTTCGACATTTTCTTTGATCATGGGGTGAAACTTTTCCAAAACTTTAACCTTCACCGTCATAGTATCAGTTTCGGGAAGAGAAAGTATACGATTCCAAGATCGAACTTCTGTGCCAATATCAACTTTCGTCACGCCATTTGAGCCCCAAAGTTTTTTGTAGTGAACGGTGCCTTTAGTGGGGGCTTTAATCGTCAGGCTTTCGTATTCTTGTTTGAGCTTAATTAGGTATGTTTTGTGATTGTCTAAAGCAATCTCAGCACTTTTTAGGGTATTTTTATCTTCTTCTATATCTATGGGCATGCGTTGAATCACTCTGTCAATATTATCTTTGGCTAACTCGAAATCAATTTCAGCTTTTGCGATCTCAGCAGAAGTAGCGCCTTTCTCTTCTTCATCTAAATCAATTTTAGCTTTTTCGAGTTTCAGTACCGCTTCTTCATAGGCGAGTTTAGCTTTGGCCATTTCGCTACTAGACACGAGGTGGCTCGGTTTAGCTTTTAATCTATTGTATAGAAATTGTTTATGATCTAATTGGATTTTTAATGACTTCCAAGTATAGCGTTTGTTAACGAGAGTTGCACTCAATAGTGGGTTCACAACAATGTCTTTGCTGAAGCGAGCTGACTCCAATGAATTCTTTAAGCGTTTTTTGTCAAACGCAAATTCATCTTGAGTTTTTTCAAGTTTCGTTTTGGCGTTTTCCAGAGCTTCCTCCAAATCAGCTAATTTAGTCTCTGCCTTTAAAATAGTTTCATCCAATTCAGTGGCATCTAGTTTAGCTAGTATTTCGCCTTGTTCGACACGAGATTCTTCAGGGATAAGCCAAGAAATTGTCGTTTTGTCCGATAAAAAGGGTACGATGACGAGGTTCTCGCGAACGGCATTCATTTCGCCGCGTAAGACGAGGGAGTTACCTGTGAACTCTTCACTGATGGCTTCATCTTTTAGTGGCCATGGAGCCGATTTTTGGAAAGAACGACTTTGATAATCTTCAGGTTGTGTGAAGAAAAAATATTTACCTTGGAACTCTCCGCTGACTTCGTTCATTATATTGTCATAGGCAATATAAGTTTTGTTATCGCGGTGGTGAATTAGGTCTGCGGGTACGGCAAAACGTTCTTGCTCTTCGGTGCTTAAATCCAGCATGCCCGTCATACCAGGACGAAGCCAAGAAGGGAGTTCCTCGGGTTTCAAAGTGAGTAAATAAAACTTAACACCAGTGGTTTTTGCCGTTTTCCCCCAACTTATTTTCGTTTGATAGGCAATGTCTTCCGGAGTGGCAGATATTTTACTGATTCTTACTTTGAGCTGAGTGTCAAGACGACCACTGACTTGTATAGTTCCTTTACCACCAACTTTAAAGTGTTTGATTTTGGTTTCTGGGAGATAAGCCGTGAAATAAGTGGAACTTAAGTCGGGTATTGAAGCCACAGATTGCCCCCAGTAGATAATGCTCCCTGCTTCAATAGGAGAAGAAATGTTGGCGTATTTCACATAGCCGTCAATTTCAGCTTTGTGAGACAGTTTTTCTAAACGTTCACTATATCTTTCGATGTCATCGTCTAGCTTCTCAAGGTATTTTTCTTGTTTTTTAATTTTGGAGTCAGCGATTTTTGTGGAGTCGGCTAAACTTTTAAGGGAAAATGCATGCTGAAGCTTGTTGTTTTCTAGTTTGAGTTCTTGTTTTTTGACATCTCTAGGGTCAGCTTTGCGTTCACTTATCTGAAGAAGTTCTTGCTTTTGGTTTAATGAGTTCTTTTTAATATTGTAATTCAATTCAATCTCAGCGTATTCAACGGATGAGATATAGCCTTTTTCGTAGCGAACTTTGGCCTTCTCCATTTCTTCTTTTGCGGCTTCATAGTCAACTTCTGAAACGCGCAGGTTACTTTTTGATAACTTGACGGTTTCTTGTTTGGGGAGATTGAGAACGGTATCGAGTGTGACTTCTTGGGTTAAGATGGCTTCTTTGTGATCTTTAAGTTCGTTCTTGAGATCTTTGATGTTGTTATTGATGTCAAAAATCTTATTTTTATAAGTGATTTCGGAGGAGTTCTTAGCGTTAACTTTTTGATCGTAGCGGTGTCTAACGCGCTCGCTGTTAAAGCGAATGACGACGTCACCTTCTTTAACTGCAGCTCCATCTGGCAGGATAAAATCGATGACAGATGTGCTGCGGCCGGATTTGAAGCTTTGTGCACTCTTGGCTTGTGATTCCACTCTTAACGATACAGCAGGCGTATAGGGCTGTAACTTAGCTTGTTCGGCAAAAGTCGAGAAGCAAAGTGAGATTAAAATTAATGTGGTTTTGTAGAGCAATCAAAAGTCCTTAAAATTCTTGTGTTCATGATTAAACGTGATGAGTTACATATTCTTTACGAAAAGGAATGAAATATCTAACATGTTTTACATATTTAAGACACAATTTATTTTCCTCAAAAAGGCTATTCTATTCGCTAAAAATTATTTATGATATGATAAATGGAGTAAAAATCAACTTTTTTTGGTGATTTTAACTCTATTTGAAACTACACCTCTCTTATGGCTATTGTGACAATAGGGAAAAAGTTTTATAATGCGCAGCTATAGATAGCACGGAGATCCATTTGAAGATAGCTCACATTATCACCCGCATGATTATAGGGGGTGCACAAGAAAATACTCTTTTATCCTGCATGGGGCAGGTGAGAGATGGTCACGAAGTCATTTTGATAACAGGACCAACCACCGGCCCTGAAGGTAAGCTTCTCGAAAAACACGATACGACTGGACTCAAAATTATTGAAGTTGAAGATTTGATTAGGAGCATTAATCCTCTTAAAGACTTGCGTTGCTATTTTGTCCTGCGCCAAATTATCAAAGAAGAAAAGTTTGACGTGGTCCATACTCATGCTTCTAAAGCGGGAATTATTGGTCGAGCTGCGGCATGGA
Organism: Lentisphaera araneosa HTCC2155; assembly: GCF_000170755.1. Taxonomy (NCBI): domain Bacteria; kingdom Pseudomonadati; phylum Lentisphaerota; class Lentisphaeria; order Lentisphaerales; family Lentisphaeraceae; genus Lentisphaera; species Lentisphaera araneosa. The sequence goes on along the minus strand of NZ_ABCK01000031.1, from coordinate 2,158 downwards.
AAGAAAAAGTTCCAGCCGTTATTCACACGGTACATGGGCCACCATTTCATCGCTATGAAAAAGCGTGGAAAAATCGCCTTTATATCGAGAGTGAAAAATTTGCAGCCAAGCGCTGTCATCAATTGCTCTGCGTGGCGGACGCGATGACGGATCAGTATGTGGAAGCTGGAGTGGCTCCTCGTGAAAAATTCAAGACAGTGCACAGTGGTATGAATTTAGAGCCTTACACGGATGAGAAAGACCCTAGCGGAGTCCGCAAAGTCGTTCGTGAAGAATTGAATTTAGACGAAGATGCGGTTGTTGTCGTAAAAGTGGCGCGTCTTTTTGAATTGAAAGGTCATGACTTCTTAATTGATGCCGCCGAGGAAGTCTGTAAGAGTCACCCCAAGCTCTACTTTGTCTTAGTCGGTGACGGCTTATTAAGAGAAGAGATAGAGGCCGATTTGAAGAAGCGAGGCTTGAGCGATCGATTTCGTTTCACGGGTTTAGTTCCACCGACAGAAGTCCCGAGATACGTATTGGCGTCAGATATTCTTTGTCACCTTTCTTTGCGAGAAGGTCTCCCGCGTGCCGTGGTTCAAGGTCTTGCTGCAGCTAAGCCTGCAATAGCCTTTAACCTTGATGGTGCTCCTGAAGTCGTGAAAAATGAGCAGACGGGTTACTTGTGTCGAGCGGAAAATTTAGAGGATGTAAAAGTGGCTCTCAGTACCCTTTGTGAGTCCTCTGAAAAGCGGCGTGAAATGGGTGCAAGTGGTTGTAAATTAGTAAAAAAGCTTTTCAGCACAGATCGCATGGTGGAGAGACTCGAAGAAGAGTATAAAATCCTGCTTAAAAATGGCTCTAAATAAAAATTTAATTTTTTTCATGAAAGACGGTTGACTAAGTAAAGTCTCCATGTATACTTGTCCCCGTCTTGAGGCGTCCCTATCGTCCAGAGGCCTAGGACTCCGGGTTTTCATCCCGGCAACAGGGGTTCGAATCCCCTTAGGGATGCCATTTTTTTTCAAGACTTGATGCTTTAATGCGTCCCTATCGTCCAGAGGCCTAGGACTCCGGGTTTTCATCCCGGCAACAGGGGTTCGAATCCCCTTAGGGATGCCATTTTTTTCCTATTTCGAACATCATTCTTCAGCACAAGCTTTAAACTCTGGATCAAAGCTTATACATTGCGTATATGACACGAGAATGTATGGACAAACGGCCTTCTTAGCCTATTATGTTGCCTACTATTTAGAAAATGATTAAATTAGAAACGGAAAATTGACGTGTTGGATTCAATACAAAGTGCCATTGACGATCTAAAACAAGGTAAAATGATTGTTGTTGTCGATGATGAAAATCGCGAGAATGAAGGTGACCTACTCATGGTTGCGGAGTTCGCAGATCCCGAAGCCGTCAATTTTATGGCCACTTATGGTAGAGGCCTAATTTGTGCTCCCATGACTCAAGCACGTGCAGATGAATTACATTTATCCCTCATGGCCGATTACAACGACTGTCCTTATGGAACGGCCTTCACAGTTTCCGTTGACGCAAAGAATGATACGACGACAGGTATTTCTGCGAGTGATCGATCCATTACTCTTAAGCGTTTAGCAGACCCAAGTTTTTCGTCAGACGACTTTATGCGTCCTGGCCACATGTTCCCCTTGATTGCCAAAGCAGGTGGTGTCTTAGAGCGTGAAGGACATACTGAAGCGGCCGTAGATTTAGCCAAATTGGCAGGCTCACAAGCTGTGGGAGTCATTTGTGAAATTTTAAATGGAGATGGCTCGATGGCGCGTCTTCCTGAACTAAAAGTCTTTGTGCAAAAACATGACTTAAAGTTGATCTCCATTGAAGATCTAGTACAGTTCTTAAAAAAATAATAAAGAAGGAGCTCATTATGGGCCGTAAAATTGAAGGACTTCTCACTGGAGAAGGAAAAAAGTTTGCTATTGTTACTGCTCGCTTTAATGAGTTAATTACTTTTAAGCTTGAAGAAGGTGCGATTGATTGTTTCCGTCGCCACGGAGTTTCCGAAGACAATATTGATACAGTGATTATCCCTGGTGCTTTCGAAATTCCCGTAGTTGCAGACAAGCTTGCTGCTACAGGTAAATATGATGCCGTAATTTGTTTAGGTGCCGTTATTCGCGGCGAGACTCCACATTTTGAT